>CBFHLF010000071.1:0-11105 GCA_965656555.1 uncultured Acidiluteibacter sp.
ACTTGTTCAATTTAATGATAAATATGTTCAATTTAAAAGAAAATAGAAGAACTATTTTTATTCACCGTTCAAATGAACACTATAAAAATTGAGCGGAATTATTACTAACTATTAAATCTAAAAGAAAATGAGTTATTCAAAACCCAATTTCAAAGAAACGTATCACAACTTTATCAATGGAAAGTTTGTGGCACCTATTGCAGGTGAGTATTTTGAAAATACCTCTCCGATTGACAATACACTAATTGCTAAATATCCTCGATCGCAAAAAGAAGACGTGGAAATGGCCATTGATGCAGCAAATGCAGCAAAAGAAGCATGGGGAAACACCTCTGTGACTGAACGATCGGCACTATTAAATAAAGTAGCTGATATTATAGAAGCAAACCTAGAAGAGTTTGCCTTAGTAGAAACTTGTGATAATGGTAAACCTATTCGAGAAACATTAAATGCTGATATCCCATTATCAGTAGATCACTGGAGATACTTTGCCTCTTGTATTAGAGCTGAAGAAGGTGGAGCGAGTGAACTTGATGCCAACACACTTTCAATGAATATTAAGGAGCCGCTTGGTGTAATTGGTCAAATAATACCATGGAATTTCCCACTACTTATGTTATCGTGGAAATTGCCGCCTGCTTTGGCAACCGGAAACTGTGTTGTATTAAAGCCTGCGGAACAGACCCCTTCATCTGCTACACTTTTAATGGAAAAAATAGCTGATGTATTTCCTCCTGGAGTTATCAATATAGTTCACGGATTTGGTCCTGAAGCAGGTAAACCTCTAGCATCTAGTTCTAAAATCGACAAGGTAGCATTTACTGGTGAGACAACTACAGGTCAACTAATTATGCAATATGCCTCAAAAAACCTTAATCCAGTAACGATGGAGCTTGGTGGGAAGTCTCCTAATATCTTCTTTAACTCTGTGATGGATGAAGATGACGCTTACTTAGATAAAGCAATTGAAGGAGCCGTTTTATTTGCATTTAATCAAGGAGAAGTGTGTACTTGTCCTTCGAGGATTTTAGTTCAAGAGGATATTTACGACAAATTTATGGAGCGTGTAATTGCTCGTACTAAAGCTATAGTTCAGGACAACCCATATGATGTAAACACTCAAGTAGGTGCACAAGCATCTAATGATCAATATGAAAAAATCCAATCTTACTTAAAAATTGGCGTCGAAGAAGGTGCAAAAGTATTAGCAGGTGGTGACGCAAATAAACTGAATGGAGAATTCGCTAATGGATTCTATATACAACCTACAATATTAGAAGGGCACAATAAAATGCGTGTGTTCCAAGAAGAGATTTTTGGCCCTGTAGCGTGTGTTACCAAATTTAAAGATGAGGCAGAAGCTTTAGAAATTGCAAACGATACACTATATGGACTAGGTGCAGGAGTTTGGACAAGAGATGCACATCAACTCTATCAAATTCCTAGAGCTATCAAGGCAGGTAGAGTTTGGGTAAACTGTTATCATGCATATCCTGCTCATGCTCCGTTTGGAGGATATAAAAAATCCGGATTTGGAAGAGAGAATCACTTGATGATGCTTGACCACTACAGACAAACGAAGAACATGTTAATCTCCTATGATAAGAACAAATTAGGATTCTTTTAATTAATTCTATTATCATTTATAAAGGCTGAATATTTATTATTATTCAGCCTTTTTTTACCCATTAAGAAACAAACTGATGAAACGAATTGAAATAACAGACAAAGCGCTTAAAGTTGTAGAACAATTAAAAGAGAAACATGGAGAGCTGATCTTTCATCAAAGTGGTGGCTGTTGTGATGGCTCTGCACCAATGATTTTTGAGAAAGAAGACATGTACTTAGATGAAAGCGATATCCTACTCGGCGAGTTAGGAGGCGTAAACTTTTACATGAATCAAGATCAATTTGAATATTGGAAACATACCCACTTAACAGTTGATATCACAGAAGGAAGAGGAGCTAGTTTCTCCTTGGAAATTCCACTTGGCCTAAGATTTATGATACATTCTCGCCTTTTTACCGATGAAGAGAATAAAGCTCTTGGTAATTACTAAGCCTTACTCCTCATTCTCAAAGTAGATTTTGTAAAACTTACGTCCGTCAGACTCCACCCCTTTTTCTATCATGTCCTTGTTGCCATGAATATACACATGGAAATTTTTGTCTAGTTTCAAGATACTCTTAAATAGCTTAGATTGTTTCTTAACGGCAGATTGGGAGATATCGAACTCATCTTTTATCTCCAACTCATGTTCTGATTGATAGCTATCATTAAATGATCGAAATGAGTTAATTACATTCTCATCTTGAAAAACCGTTTCTTCAAATTCTTCTTGATTAAATGATTCTTTACCTTTAAAATACTCTACAGAACGGTTAAGTATATCAATTTGATCAGTTTTGTCTACTGCAAACTCCTCATTCATTTTATCTTTCACATATGATTTAGCGATAGATAAAAAGTCCTTTGTATGATGGTAGTCATCACTACAAGGTTTCAGGTTTAAGAATAGATCTTTCCAATAGTGAGCCTCTTCTCCTTTATTTGCTTTATCGACAATACAAACCCGAAAACCTTTATCCTGATCACGATTAAAGATGAGACAACCTTTATCTAACTTGTCAATATTGATTCCATTCTCATAGTCTAGTTGTATGTCGTCTTCTGATTCGTCAATGGTAATAAAAGACTGTTTGTTTTCAGATTTAAATATTCCGATTACCTCCACCGGTTGATCGTTCAAACGAACTCCATCCAATTTTGCAACAAACAAATCGCCGGACTTAATATTTGGATGATTAGACACATCATATAAATACTGTGCAATCTTTAAACTTACCTCATGCAGCGGAAGTCCTTCACTAAAAATGGATTGGGCATAGGTAAACAATGGGTTCAATTCAAATTCTCCATTTGAAAAAGTAAAATTGTAAAACTCCTCTGAAGTAAATGGTTTTAAAAAATATTGCATAAGTAAACCTGAGAGATGTTCGTCCTCAATGCTCAGTGGAGCTTCTGAAAGATAAAGCGTTTCATCATTTGCTTTATTACCAATTCGATGTGCAGATAAATCTTGTATTTCACTATTTCCAAAAGAAATCATAAATAGGCTGTCATTAATATGAACTCACAAAAATACAGTTCAATTAGTATAAATAGTTCGTAAACAAAAAAAAGGTTATACCTTTCGATATAACCTTCTAGAGATTATTTATTTATTTACTTATTTAAAGATGACATGTAATCGGTAATTACCACGTCTTCTGAAATAATGGCAGTTAACTCGCCTGAACTAAACTTCTTAATAAATTTAACAGAACCATCATTGTTATAAAATATAATATCGCCTGACTCTTTACCATTTTCCCAGTTGCCTGTCATGCGTAATTGACCATTTTCATAATAATGTTTTTGCAAACCTGATCTTTTTCCATTTTCGTTAAAGAAAAATTCTTGGCTTTTAACTCCTGATTCATAATATCGAACAAATGCCCCAAGATTTTTACCTTTTAACCAGAATCCTTGTTCTTGAATATTACCATTATCATAATACAACGTATATTCTTTAGCTGTATCTTTAGTTTCATTTTTATTCTGTCTAGCATGAGAAAACATTGATGTTAATGTAATACACAAAAGAATAAAAGCTTTAGGATAAAAATTAATGATCTTCATTGCGGGTTGGTTCGTTACTTTTATTTAAATTTCTTATAAAAAAACAAAAAGTAATTAATGTATCTGTAACACTTTCGGGTATCCAATAGATATTTGCCCGAAACAACTTATAAGTTCAGTTTTTGGTTTATGTGGGATTGTTTATTTCGTCGTTTTAAAATAAACTACAAAAAGTATTACTATTAACGATAGGGTAATATTGATTAACTCTTTAAAGCTTTTAATTTTTTTACGTGATAAATACATAAGTAGGTGGGGTTTAGTTTTTGAATTTAATCTTAAAGTGAATTATACACAAGTAAACACAGGAAAAAAACTGTAATTATTGAAACAAAAATTGCTTCTTGGTTTGTGGTTTTCATTTTTATAAAATTAATTTTACAACCAAAATTGAACACAAATTGCCATAGAAAAAAGAATCATTACAATTATTCGGAGAAGTGTTTAATAAGGTATTTTTTTCAAGAAAATCCTTCGGAATTCGTAAATCAACTCTACCAAAATCTGATTAAAAACAGAAAATATATATATTTCTGTAGTTGACCTTTACTTTTAGGCAGTTTTCACGAGGATGGGTTAAAAAAACAAGAACCTATTTATTTTTACATTATGTATTGAATTCTATGAATGATCTTGATCTGTAGAATAGGAAAAAAACTAAACCTCACTCTTAAATGTCACCCATTCAGTACACTTTTAAAAGGCATGTTGACTTTTCAGCATTAACCAATTACATTTTAATATGTTGCTTTTTATCCATTGGCTTTACAACTAAAGCCCATTCACAGTCAATTGATAATGCTAATGATGGAATTAAAGATTCGATTGGATTGAAGGATTTGACAATGATATGAGCGGAATGTCTAATAATGGAGATGCGCTAAATGATTTACTAGCACGTTCAATAAACTTTGTATCCAAAGGCGGTAATTCCACCTTTTACAGAAACAACCTCGATTTAGATTCAGATGGCATTCCAAACTGTTTAGATGATTAAAATGCAAAAGGTATCCTTAACTTTTTAGATCCTACAACTTTATTTTCTCTGGATTCTGACGATGATGGATTAGTTGACTTGTTTGGTAGCGATAATTTTGGTTATCCATCCTTTTATCCAAATAGGGACAATGACGTTGAACCTGATTGGCGAGATGATGATAATTGTACTACTCTTCCGATAACGCTCCTAACCTTTAATGTGAAAAAACAAAACCATGCCGCACTGATTGAATGAACAACACTTTCTGAATTAAATAACAACTTTTTTACTATCGAACGGTCAACTAACGCAAAAGAATATTATGAAATTGAAAGGGTAAAAGAGTCCGGAAATACAAACCAACTAAAGAACTATATATTTATTAATCAAGATCCCTATAAAGGCATCTCTCACTATAGATAACGTCAAACAGACTATGACGGTGCGATTAGTTATTCTGATACAAAAGCATTTTCGGCTAATCATTATGACTTACAGTATAAAATTTACCCCGATCCAACCAAAAGAAATACTAAAGTTTTTATCGACATATGCTAAATCTTGAAGATGGTGCAATGCTAATCATTCGTTCTATTTCAGGCAGGGTATCAACGATTATAAGTACATCTAATTGTCAAAAACTAGCCAATAGTAGAACACTAAAGCTGAATTTACCGTAGCTCAATACTGGTAATTATTTTATAGAAATAGAGAGATTCGGAAACATCTCAAGAACTGAGAAATTGATTATAATTTATAAAAAAAAGCCATTAAAAATAATGGCTTTTTTTATATGTAAGTTTAGTCTAGAGCTCTGTAACGAAGTCTTTACTAACGGGGTCGAGTACAAAATTAAAGGCAATAAAAGTATACTCAACAACAATTTCGGAAATGTACAGGTAGAATAACTAAAACTACAATTATATCAAGTTTACCTTGTCTAACAATTCCTTCTTATGTAATCTACTAATGGGTATTAATGATTCATTAATTTTTACAAACCCTTCCTCTATGCTTGTTATTTTAGAGACGTTTACGATGAATGAACGATGAATTTTAAGAAATATAGAACCTTCTAACTTTTCAGCCATATTTTTAAGTGTAGAATGAACAACATGTTTCTGTCCACTTTCCATTTTAAATACAACATAATCGTCCATTGTTTCAATAAAAAGTACTTCTTGAAAACCGATTCTTACTAACTTGCCTTCACTTCTAACATAGATTTCATTTATTACTCCATCAGCTTTTTTATCAGTAATGTATTTACGAACGCGATTATAGGACTTTAAAAAACGTGGTAATTCAATTGGTTTTACCAAATAATCAACAACCTCATTTTCAAACGCTTCTACAGCCATATCATCTCTACCAGTGGTGAAAATAACCGGAGGTAATGTGGTAATACTCTTTACCATATCCATCCCTGATAATTCAGGCATGACTATATCTAAAAACATGAAGTCTACATCAATCGTTTTTAAAACATTGATTGCTTCAAATCCATCTTTACAAACAGCGACAACTTCTAAATCGTCAACTTTCTTACATAAGCGCTGAAGGTTTAAGCAGGAAAGTTCATCATCATCAACAATAATACACTTCATAATTAACGCGTTAGCTCAGCTATTTTATTAGAAACAGCACGTTTTATAATGTTCTTTTCATTTAGCAAGATACCCAAATATTGCTTACTCTCAATATCTTCTCTCTTAGATAATTCCTCGACTTTATAAGCCATTGATGCATGCTTGTTTAATCCAACCATTTTTAGATTTGATTTTATCGAATGAGACGTTTGATACAGTTGTTTAAAATCATTTTTAGAAGCATACTCTTCTAGCTTAGAAAACTCTGCTTCAAACAGCTCAGCGAATTTTTTAAATATGTCCAATTGAAATGCTAAATCTCCATCATAATATTCCGTCAAAAAAGTCTCATCTATTGGGTGATCGTGTGAAATTTGATCTGAAGACTTTTCATTATTGAAATCTAATTGCTTCGAAGACTTTTCCAAGACACCCTCAATAATGGTTCTTAGCTGAGTTGGAGAAAATGGTTTGGTTAAATATTCATTCATTCCTGACTCCATTGCCAACTTACGATCACCTACTAAAGCGGATGCGGTAAGAGCTATTATTGGGGTTATCTGATTCACATTACTTTCTTGACGTATTTTTTTCGATACCTCATTACCATCCATATAAGGCATCTGGATGTCCATCAAAATAACATCATAAACTGATTCTTGTGCTTTTTCCCAAGCGATTTTACCATTTTCTGCAATAGCGAATGTACATTTCATGGATTCTAATACCTTCGAGACAAATCTTTGATTCATTGAATTATCTTCAGCTATTAGTACATGTAAATTGGCAATTTGTGAGGATTGATTCTCCGAACCGTTGTGAGTGCTTTCCTCAATAGTTTCATGGTCTTCTTTTCTAATCTTATCTGTTGTTCGTTTAGCTTTCTTAAATAGAATCGTAAACTCAAAAGTGGTACCTACTCCTATTTCACTAGTAGCTGTAATCTCACCACCATGCAGCTCGATTAAATGCTTAGAAATAGAAAGTCCTAAACCAGTACCTCCAAACTCACGAACTGTTGACCAATCAGCTTGTTGAAAGTTGTCAAAAATAAGCGACAGCTTCTCTTTTTGAATACCAATACCGGTGTCTTTTATTTTAAAAAGTGCGAAAGTATATTCTGAGTTTTCAGAAAGTAAATCCACTGAAATATCAATACGCCCTTTTTTGGTAAACTTAGCTGCATTACCCAAAATGTTGAGGATAATTTGAGAAATAAATAGTTTATCACCAACTACTTTTCTGCTCAGGTTACTTGACCATTCTAGAGAAACCTTTACGCCCTTGGTATCTAGACGATGAGAAAATGTGGCTTCTAAAGATTTTAATAATGCATATAAATCAAATACTGACTCATGGAAATCCATTTTCCCTGCCTCTATCTTAGAAAGATCGAGCACTCCACTTATGATATTCAATAAAATATCTGAAGCACTTCTAATATTTTCTAAGTATTCTTCTTGTTCTTTTGTTGTTTCTGTTGCTAAGAGAAGATGGGTCATACCAAGAACTGCATTCAGAGGTGTTCTAATTTCATGACTCATATTCGCTAAGAAAATTTCTTTTGCTTTTGACGATTCTTCAGCCTGAGCTTTAGCCTTTTCTAGCTCTTCTTGCAATAATTTTTGATGCGTTATGTTCAAGTGAACACCTATCGATCCTATAAAATTTCCTCGATCATCAAACCTAGGAGCACCAGAGACCATCAACCAAAGTGGATCTCCATTTTTCTTAACGCACTTAACTTCATATACGCTAGACTTCCCCTTCTTACGATCCTCAGTTTTAGATAAAACTACTTTCTTGGTGTAGGGGTCAGTTATTAAATCCGAAGGATCTTTACCTAAAAAGTCATTTTCTTCGTATCCAGTCATTTCACAAAAACGATCATAGACCCTTATGGCTTTACCCTCTTGATCTACCTCCATTATACCCAGTTCCATATCTTCAATGATCCGACGATACTTTTCTTCACTTTGTCTGATTAAATCTTCTGAAGATTTTCGTTCAGTAATATCTCTTGCAACGGCAGAGGTGCTAACTATTTGTCTATTATGAATAATTAAATTTACAGATTGTCCAATCCATACTTTATGGCCACTCTTTGCGTATACCTTAAATTCATAATAAGTTGAGGGAACTAAATCCTCAATCTGTTTAGTGTAGAAATCAATAACCTTCTGACGGTACTCTTCCGCTACTATTATAGAATAATGATTACCAATTAACTCTTCCTGCTTGTAGCCTAAAATATGTTCAGCTGCTTTATTAACAAATATGCACCTCCCATTTTTATCAATACTAAAAATGATATCATTAGCTTGCTCTACAAGAGTTCGATAACGCATTTTAAACGAAGCATTGACTTCGGATAGCTCTTTATTACTTTGATACAACTTTAGGGATCGTTCCTCTAAAATACGCTCGGTTTCTTTTCGAGCTTTTCGCTCTCGTTCGAGTATTTTCTTGAGCGCTTTTATTTCATCTTGCTCATTCATTTTTCAAAAGAGTAAATTCTACTATGCTACCGTCAGTAGCCGCTTCATTCGTTTGTAGGGTAATTTTTTCTTTATAATGATCTATGCAGGCCATAATTAGTCCTTTAGCAAAGGCTGAAAGTCGCCGCTCAGAATGATACACCATGATTAACTCACTTTCTGAAGGTTGTGATATTTCAAAACGAGGTAGTTCAGCATCAGGGTATAGCTTGAGCACCTCAACATGAATATGATCTTCAATCCCCGACAAAAACTCAAAAGAGGAGGTAATGGAACTGAAAAATTGTTGGTAGTTCTCCGTGGCCATTTTAAAAAAGTGGCGTCCGTACACCTCTAATAATTGACCGACAGGGATCTCAGTTTCTTTACTTAAATTGGTAACCAACTGCACCATCTCAGTGTGATTGTAAGTACCTACAGAGGTATACACTCCTCCAGAATCCAGTTCCTTTTCCTTTACAATTTTATCAGCCATCACTACCCCAAACTGGCTTTCTACCATTTCTAAAAACTCGGTAAATACAATTCCTTTCATGGCTTAGCTAAAAATGGTTGAAAAATTAAAGGAATCCTTCAAGCGGACACCTTTTTCGGTATGCTGGACAGTAATTACTTCATTGTCTGCATCGTGCTCTAGGAACATGTACAACTCTTCATCGGCACAACGATCAAGAAAAATCTTTTTCTCTGCCAAGGTTAATAGCGGACGGGTATCGTAGCCCATAACATAAGGTAACGGCAAATGACCAGCTGAAGGTAATAAATCAGCCATAAAAGCCAACTTTTTGCCTTGATAATCAATGATTGGAATCATCTGTGCATCAGTATGACCGTTCGCATAGAAAATTTCAAACTGATCAAAACCATCCTCTACAAACTTCAACTGCCCAAGGTCTTGCATAGGAAGCAAGTTTTCTTTCAAAAAGGACGCCTTTTCCCGATCATTTGGCTCTGTAGCCCATTTCCAATGCTTACGATTGGTCCAATAGTTCGCATTTTTAAAGGTCGCTTCAAACTTAGTCTTATCCGAATTCCATTTAATTCCTCCACCGCAATGGTCAAAGTGTAAATGGGTTAAAAATACATCTGTGATTTGATCTAGGCCAAACCCCAATTGCTTGATGGATTGCTCTAGAGTGTAAGACCCATGTAAATGGTAATGACTAAAAAATTTATCGGACTGCTTGTCCCCTATTCCATTGTCGATTAAAATTAATCGATCACCGTCTTCAATTAGCATGCAGCGAAGCGCCCATGTGCAAAGGTTCTTTTCATCGGCAGGATTGGTTCTACTCCATAAACTTTTAGGAACTACGCCAAACATTGCCCCACCATCTAATTTAAAATTTCCTGTTTCAATTGGATATATTTTCATCTAACTAATTTTTAATCCGTTTTCTACTTTTTTATCTGTTGTGAGCATTACCACACCATTGTCTGCTCCTACTACTCCTAGCACCAAGCATTCTGAAATTACTTTTGCAATTTGCTTGGGTGGAAAGTTAAGTACAGCAATAATTTGCATTCCTATTAACTCCTGCGTGGTATAAAGATCTGTAATCTGCGCGGAAGAAGTCTTGATACCAAGGTCACCAAAATCAATCGATAAACGATACGACGGCTTATGCGCTGCCGTATTTGCTGTGGCTGATGTTATTGTTCCAACGCGAATGTCTAATTTTTCAAAATCAGCCCAACTAATCGACATATAACTCGTTTAATACTTTAACATGATGCATGCAATGACCTAGCATAATCCAGGCAATGGCCTGAGCTGAGAACGTTACGTTATTTGCCACACCGGTGCGATGCAATTCTTCTTGGTCTAAATTATCAACCATAGCAATGGTGCTCGCTCTTACCGCCTTCATTTCTGCCAATAAGCCAGGTATTGTCTTATTCGAAACCACCGTATCTTGCACATAAGCATCATGATCAAACCCTAACATCCTACCTTTCTGATTTCTGGAGATAGCATGTAATCTATAGCTCATGACACGCTCTACATCAATTATGTGTGAAAGCACCTGTAAAACACTCCACTTACCTTCAGCATATGCATAATTTGGTCGGTCTTCATAGGCCAAGAATGCCGCTTCCATCATCTTCATATTTTCGGTCATCAAGGTAGTATAATCACCTGCCGAAATGTACTCGATGTAACGTCGGTAGTACTGAGGAACATCTTTTAAATTAACTAATTGAATCATAAAAATGTGTAATAAATATAAATCGTTGCGAAAATGACTAAAAAGATAAGACCAATTATACTGGATGAAAAGAGAAGTGCCCTTTTATTTACTTCCACCCCATCAATTCGTCGAAACAGTAGGATAAAAAGAAGGGCTAAAAATGGA
>CBFHLF010000072.1:0-9335 GCA_965656555.1 uncultured Acidiluteibacter sp.
TATCTTTCCCTTTGCTCGATCTGCTCAGCGCTTTAGCATCATCATATTTGTACAACTCATTTTTCTCTATGATTCCAATCAACAAGTCGGGGTATTTTGGATTAGTAGCATATCCGGCCTTTTTTAACCCCTTAGCCCAACCTTTGTAATCTGTAATCTTAAGTTCAAAAAGAAAAGCATATCGATTCCGACCAGTAAGAAATTCAGCATGATCGTTATAGCTTTCAATCACCTTTCGGTATTTTCTAAAACATTCATCTTTTGCATCATCATCCATGGTGTAGGTAGCGCCTCTCCAATCAGAATGACACTTAATACCAAAGTGATTGTTTGCTTTACGCGCTAAATCGCTATTTCCATCACCTGACTCTAAAATACCTTGAGCCAAGGTAATACTAGCAGGAATTCCATTCTCATTCATGGAAGCGATGGCATCATCTTTATACTTAGAGATGTACTCTTCGCGGGTGATTCGCTTCCCTTGGGCAGATAACGCTAATTGTGAAATAGCAAACAGACATAAAAACAAAACTCTCATTTATCAACAGGTGTTAATATCTTTAATCATCAAAGTTAACGGTACTTGATTTGTAATTATTTTAGTTTTCTAACAAGATATCAACAGATTTTATTGGAGAAATCTACTGGTAAAAGCGCAAGCAGAAAATACCGTTTCATTTGTCTAAACACAACAAAACGTATAGCACTCATAATAAATTAATTGAATCAAAAAATTAAGCTTAAAAAACAAAAATTAACATGTTTCAGTAGTCTAATTTGAGATAAAATGTCCGAGGAATATTAAAAGACAAAAAGTAAATTTATGAACTAATTTATATTACTAAACTCAAGGATAACAAATCAATAAAACTGATAAGGTTAAAAAAGGGCTGGCCACCCAGGATAAAAATGAATACGACTAAATATTTCACATTGATAAACCTGGGCATCAGCCCCAAAATTTTTAAAAGATGAAAAAATAACATTATTAAGCAAAAGAATAGCTCTACTAGCAGCTATTTTAGGAGTAACCACGTTTACTTCATGCGAAAAAGACAATGAAACGAATCCATTAAGTGGCAGTAATGCAACTGAAGGTAAAAGTAGCTCAGCTGCTAACAATGCTAAATCAGGTGAATTTCCTGAAAACTATTGGGATAATTTATCTACGTACATTTCGAACGTTATGAATGAAGATGAGCTTAGCGATATGATAGCTGAAAAAGCATTTTATTACACAGAGTCTACTTTAGATTGGAGATTATCAGGTAGAGACGACGTTTTGCAATCTAGAGAAGATGGAGTAACGCTGAATTACACACAAAGCTTATTCGTAGAGCCAAATGGAGATGTAAAAATTTCGTCAGCTGACTTACAATTATTAAATAGTAACATCTACAACGATATAACTAATCAGGCAAATACTCTTTCAACTTCATCAGGTGCTGAAGTTATCGTAGATAACATTGACCTAGATTGGGTTATTGATTACAGCACTAACACTGCAAATATTACTGCCAGTGCACTTTATGGAATAGTAGGTGGTACCGCGAGGTGTTGGGGTTCCTTTTCTGACGCTAAAGCGATTACAGACGAAAAGTGTAATGGAACATCTTACCAAAATGCGGCAGCGGTAATAGACGCGTATACAAGTACCTTGTGTGGCACATGGAGAAATCCAATAAGTTGTAACACCAACACACATGCAATAACGAATATTAGAAATACAACTGTAAATTCTTTTTCTCCTCAAGGATCATTTCTTTGGACTGGAACAAATCCTAATGAGTGCAGAACTGCTAACCAAAATCAAAGTGACTTTGATGATGCCAGAACCCTTTGGAATAACAGCCCAAACAGTTTTCCAGGTAGCATTATAAAAACAGCATGGTACAATTCAAAAGCTCCGACAGCACAACAGCCAATAGGCTCACACAATGTCAGCTATATAACTGCAAATTGTGTAAGGGTATGTGAAGGTCCAAGTTGCTCTGAAGATTCACGACCACGACCAATATTTTAAACTTTAAACCATGAAAACTAAACTTCTTTTACTTTTCATTTTCGTTTGGGCATCTTCGGGTGCCCAAACGTTTGAGAAAACGATTGATTATCCGGGAACTGGAAATAGAGTATTTTCAGTAAATTCAGACAACCAATCCAACATTCACCTTACAATAGGTAACATCACCTACACCAACAATGCACTTTTTGCCTTAATCAACACTAAACATATAAAACTTGACCCATTAGGTAGCTTGTTAGAGAATAAAACATTTGTAAGTTCAGATTTCATCCCTTCAATAGACACCACTCTTAACCAACTTGTTGCAACGATTAGTTTCATTGATAAAAATGAGATGGTAAACATTGGTAGTATCAGGGTTGCACCGCCTCAAACATTTGCTAGCATCATTTACACCACCGACCTTTCATACAACTTGAAAAGCTTTACCATACAAGATACCATCCAAGATTCTCTATACAGTTACGATAACTACACCATTCACAAAAAAGAAATCTATTCTCAAGGTCGAAAAATCCCAATCGCAACGAACGCTGATTTTGGAAATTATCAAATTATCGACACATCAAGAACCACCATAGTTACGCGTAATCTATTCAGACCTGCTGATAGTATCTATTCCCTGAATATATTAAATATGCTGTTTGACAAAAATGATAACCAGTACATTTTTACTTGGGGTCTATTTGGGCCACCCTTATTTTTCGAATCGCCCATTCAGATTTTAAAATTTGATCCTAACTTTCGCTTGACGAAGAAGCACTACATTGAAATACCGAATCCTAGACCTTCAATTGATGGACCAATAAATTCTACCTTCGGAAGTGCCAAGTGGATAAGTGACTCTACCTTTATTTTTGCAACAGCAGGGTTTACAGATCTAAACCGTAAGGGTGGTATACACCTGTTTGTTTATGATACAGCATTGACAAATCTGAATTACAAACGAATTGAAGCCTTAGATACGTTATTGGAGGCAGAACATCGGTCTCTAGCATACGACTCCATATGTGATTGCTTTTACTTTGGTGTTACTCAAAAGTTCGGAAATGTGAATAATTGGGTGCTTAATAGCCGAGACTCCACCCATTTTAGGTTAATTAAATTTGATAAAAACTTAAACGTGCTTTTTGATCGGCAATACCGAAGAGATAAAAGCATGAAGCTAGAAAGAGTTACCACAGATACACAAGGCAATGTAATTATGGCAGGTTATACTCAAGACTTATCACAACCCTTTAACGAAACGTCCATCTATATTTTAAAAGTAGATTCTAATGGTAATTTCACCCGAACTTCCTTAGTGGATAACAATCAAATAGACCCTCTTGATTATGCCATTTTTCCGAATCCGGCAAAAGAGCAAGTTACCTTTAGGCAATATAATCAGCAAGTAAGCTACCAACTGAGCTTGTTTGATATCAAAGGCCGCTTAGCAAAACAAATAGAAGTAATGAATTCTGAGACGATTATTAATTTAACTGACTTAAAAAGTGGAACCTATATCTATCAACTAGTAGATGAAAATGGAAAACGAGGAAGCGGTAAATTGATGAAGGAGTAAATAAAATGACTGGCAGTTAGGGTTGAAAAATCAGCACAACGCTAACCCTAATCGTTCTGCCATACCTGCATTACCCTGGACGCCGCCAGTATGAATGGCTAAGAGTTTCGTTTCTTGAGGAAAATAGTCTTTCTTGATCAAATCGTACAACCCAAAAAGCATTTTACCATTGTAGATTAAATCCAATTGTATATGGTGTTCTTTTTTAAACCCATTCACAAAATCGACTAGCTCCCGTTTTACTTTCGCGTAACCACCAAAATGATAATCGGTAAACATTTTCCAATTTCCGTTATCCTCCAGTTCATTTTCGGATAATACTTTTAAAAACTCCTCTCCGACTCCTTCTCCTTTTAAAGCAGAAAACATGAGCAAATGCTGTTGATCTGATAAAACAGAATAAATTCCTACTGCAGTGCCTCCACTTCCAAAAGGAGTGGCAACGTAGTCGAAATTTTCATTCCAGTCATCGCATATTTCAGCAACTCCTTTTATCGCTAGCCCATTAGTTCCGCCTTCAGGAATAATAAAAACTTCTCCAAATTGCTTTTTTATTCTATCCAAAAAATTAGGTTCTGCCTTCAATTTATAATCGCTTCTGTTTATGTAATGCAACTCCATGCCATTATTCACAGCAGTTTGCAGGGTAACGTTCAATGTTTGGTGCTCCTCGCCTCTTATGATTCCGATAGATTTTAAATTCGATCGTTTAGCCGCGGCAGCGGTGGCTGCAATATGATTGGAATAGGCACCTCCAAAAGTTAGTATGGTACCATATCCACTTTCTACAGCGTGCTGAATATTGTACTTTAGCTTTCGGAATTTATTGCCGCTCACCTCAGGGTGCAAAAGGTCATCGCGCTGAATAAATAGTTGCACTCCTTTAGTTTTCAAAAGTGGGTCTATTATTTCTTGAACAATCGCCTTTTGTTGTGCGTTTACCATTCGTCAAAGTTAATCTGATTAACTTTGTAATTCAATTAATATAAAACATGGACGGCTTTTCACCTTATAATAAATTAGACCCGGAGGATTATTATACCTCTAAAGAAGGTTACCTTGTTTTTACCGAGAAATATCACCTAAAAAGGGGGTATTGCTGCAAGAATGGTTGCAAGCATTGTCCTTATGGTTTTAATAAAACATCCAAAAAACGATTTCAGAAATGAGTACAATCACGTTAGAAGATTTCAAAAAATCAATTTTAGAAGGAATTCCTGCTGTAATGCCGGCAAAAAAAGACTTTGACCCTTCAATTAATCATGCACCTAAGCGAAAAGAAATTTTAAATGCTACTGAAAAAAAGTTGGCCTTAAAAAATGCATTGCGTTATTTTCCAAAGGAGCAACACAAGGAGCTAGCTGCTGAATTTGCTGAAGAATTAAAGACGTACGGAAGAATCTACATGTATCGGTACCGACCAGATTATGAAATCAAAGCTAGAAATTATACCGATTTTCCACATCAGTCGAAACAAGCAGCAGGCATTATGCTCATGCTCAGCAACAATTTAGATTATGCCGTTGCTCAGCACCCACACGAACTCATTACGTATGGTGGAAATGGTGCAGTGTTTCAAAATTGGGCCCAGTACCGACTAACCATGAAATACTTGGCAGAAATGACCGACGAGCAGACATTGGCGCTCTATTCTGGTCATCCAATGGGATTATTTCCTTCGCATAAAGATGCACCAAGAGTAGTGGTTACCAATGGTATGGTGATACCGAATTATAGCAAGCCAGATGACTGGGAAAAGTTTAATGCGTTGGGCGTAAGTCAGTATGGACAAATGACGGCAGGTTCTTTTATGTACATTGGCCCTCAAGGAATTGTGCATGGAACAACCATTACCGTTTTAAACGCAGGAAGAATGATTGCCAAAACGCCTGGTGAAGGTTTAGGTGGAAAGTTATTCGTTACCGCAGGTCTAGGTGGAATGTCTGGAGCGCAGCCCAAAGCAGCTAAAATTGCAGGTGCTGTGAGTATTACCGCAGAAATCAATCCAAAGGCAACGCATACGAGACATTCACAAGGCTGGGTAGACGAAGTTTACACCGACTTAGATGAATTGCTTGCAAGAACAAAACAGGCTCAGAATAACAAAGAGGCTGTTTCATTGGTGTATCAAGGCAATATTGTGGATTTGTGGGAAAAATTGGTGAAAGAAGATTACCATGTTGACTTAGGTTCCGATCAAACTTCTCTGCATAACCCGTGGGCAGGCGGCTATTATCCTGCAGGAATGACGCTAGAAGAAGCGAATGAAATGATGGCGAACGAGCCAGAAGCTTTTAAACACGCCATACAAGACACCTTAAAAAGACATGCTGCTGCTGTAAACAAAATGGCTGCGAAAGGGATGTATTTCTTTGATTATGGAAATGCATTTTTACTAGAAGCGTCGAGAGCTGGTGCTGATATTATGAAAAATGAAGTCGACTTTAAATATCCATCTTATGTGCAAGATATTTTAGGACCCATGTGTTTTGATTATGGATTTGGTCCTTTTAGATGGGTTTGTGCTTCAAACGATCCGAAAGATTTAGCAATTACTGATAGAATCGCGACGAAAGTATTGGAGGAAATGGCTAGAACTTCTCCGCCTGAGATTACACAACAAATGCAAGATAACATCACTTGGATAAAAGCAGCCGGCGAAAACAAAATGGTGGTTGGTTCTCAAGCACGGATCTTATATGCAGATGCTGAAGGACGAATGAAGATCGCTGAAGCATTTAATAAAGCTGTTGCTTCTGGTGAATTATCTGCACCTATTATTTTAGGTAGAGATCACCACGATGTGTCTGGAACAGATTCTCCTTACAGAGAGACTTCTAACATTTATGACGGCTCACAATTTACGGCTGACATGGCCATTCAAAATGTAATCGGTGATTCGTTTAGAGGAGCTACTTGGGTTTCTATCCACAATGGTGGTGGCGTAGGCTGGGGAGAAGTGATCAACGGTGGTTTTGGAATGATGCTAGACGGTTCTGCTGATAGCGATAGACGATTAAAATCGATGTTACATTGGGATGTCAATAATGGAATTGCTCGTAGAAACTGGGCAAGAAATGATGAAGCTATTTTTGCCATTAAGCGTGCCATGGAAGCTGAACCTTTATTGAAAGTTACACTTCCAAACATCGCTGATGATGCAGACTTAGAGGGATTGTTATAATAGATATACGATATTTTGTCGATCCATCGACTCCACTATGGATGACAAAGAATCAATAAAGTAAAAGGGCTTTGGGAAACTGAAGTCCTTTTTTTGTTGTTGATTTTTAACAGCAAAGCCTTGCTTGCATCAGGCAGGTTTGCAAAAGTTTTCACAAAGAGCGCAAAGGAAGAATTGGAGAGATATTCTCCATCGTTACATTAACCAACCTGCACATCAGCAGGCGGATTGATACATTAATAAATTGCTACATTAATTGATTTACCTCAGCTCAGCACCCAACTCCTTTTGATACGTCTTGATTAGTTTATCCATCACCTTTTCGATTTGAACATCAGTCAGTGTTTTGTTATCATCACCAAAGGTAAAACTCACCCCGTAAGACTTCTTTCCTTCTGCTAAGTTCTTTCCTTGATAAACGTCAAATAAGCTCACTTCTTTCAATAATTTTCGCTCTTGCTTTCTAGCCAGTTGTTCAATTTTTTCAAACGATACTGCACTGTTAATTAACAACGCTAAATCTCTACGTACTGTTGGAAATTTAGAAATAGGAGTATACTGAACTGCTTTTGGTGAAACCAACTTCATTACATTATCCCAATTAAAATCAGCATAAAAGACCTCCTGAGAAACATCAAATTGCTTTAATAATTGGTTGTTTACTGCCCCAAAACTAACGAGAGGTCGCTTATTTAAAGTGTACAAAATTCCATAAGCAAATTGGTTATTTCCTGTTAGTTCTTCTGTTTCTAATCGACCTTTAAGCTTAAGTTTTTGAATGATCAGTTCTACTTGATTCTTTAGGTGATAAAAATTGACTCCCGTAGTTTTTGATTGCCAGTTTTCTTGTTGATTAGTACCAGTCATCATTACACTTAGTCTTTTGATTTCCTTATACTTTCCCGCATCCCCTTTGAAGTATGTTTTTCCAAACTCATACATTTTCAAGCGATTCGACTTTCGATTGATGTTGTATCGCAACGTATCTAGCCCGCCAAATAGTAAATTTTGACGCATTACATTCAAGTCGGAGCTCAATGGATTAAGCATCTCTACGACATCCGCTCCTAGTTCGCCTTCCTTGGTGTAATAACTTGCAGCAGTCAAGGAGTTATTCCATATTTCGTAAAAGCCATTAGCCGTCATCATATCCGAAACGTTGTTCTGTAGTGCTTCTGCGTCTGGCTTAGGCGCATAAGATAAAGACGACTTTAAAAATTCAGGCATTTCAATATGGTTGTACCCATAAATGCGCAACACATCTTCTATCACATCAATTTCTCGCTGCACATCTACTCGGTAAGGAGGAACAGATAGACTTAAAACGCCATTCTTCTCAGCTGTAACCTCTATTTCTAAGTCTGCTAAAATTTGTTTGATTCGCTCCTCTCCTATCTCCTGACCAATTATTCTATTGCAGTTAGCAATGGAAAAATCGAACTCAAAATTGGCAATCGGATTTGGATAAATATCATCGATTTCACTGGTAATCTCACCACCGGCTAACTCTTGAATCAACAAGGCAGCTCTTTTCAACGCATAAATTGTAATGTTAGGATCGGTTCCTCTTTCATATCGGAAAGAAGCATCTGTATTTAATCCATGTCGCTTAGCTGTTTTACGAACGGAAACGGGATTGAAATAAGCACTTTCTAAAAATACATTAGTCGTTGAAGTGTTTACACCACATTGCTCACCACCAAAAACTCCTGCTATGCACATTCCTTCGTCTGTGTTACAGATCATCAAATCTTTATCAGACAACTTTCTTTCTACACCATCTAAGGTTACAAAAGCAGTTTCTTCAGGCAGTTGCTTTACGATTACTTTATCTCCAACAATTTTGTCAGCATCAAATGCATGAAGCGGTTGTCCCATTTCATGCAATACATAGTTGGTTACATCCACCACGTTATTGATCGGCTTAGCGCCAATCGTCAGTAAGTGATTCTTTAACCAATTAGGGCTTTCCTTTACGGAAACACCTGAAATAGTTAATGAAGAATACCGTGGACACGCTTCTTGATCTTCAACAGTTACTTCAATTTTTCGAGAAGTATTCGCCACCTTAAAATCTGCTAAGGAAGGCTTGATTAATTCAGCTGCTTTATCGTATCGTTTTAATACTGCTACTAAATCTCTTGCTACTCCGAAATGTGATGCAGCATCAGCTCTGTTTGGCGTTAAGCCAATTTCAATCATCCAATCGCTTTCCACATTAAAATACTCAGCAGCAGGGGTTCCTACCACTGCGGATGAATCTAGCACCATGATACCATCATGCCCTTCACCTAAGCCGACTTCGTCCTCTGCACAGATCATCCCTTCAGAAACTTGACCTCGTATTTTTGATTTTTTTATTTTAAATGATTCTCCTTCAATCGGAAACAAAACAGCTCCAACTGTAGAAACCACTACTTTTTGACCCACCTCAACGTTTGGTGCACCACAAACGATGTTCAATGGCTCTTCGCCACCAACATCTACAGTAGTGCAGTTTAATTTATCTGCGTCAGGGTGCTTCACCTTGGTGAGAACTTCACCAATTACGATGCCCTTTA
>CBFHLF010000072.1:9345-10930 GCA_965656555.1 uncultured Acidiluteibacter sp.
TCCATACCTTCTACTTCTAACCCACAATTGGTCAAATAAATAGAAGTTTCTTGTGGCGTGATATCGGCCTTAATGTAATTACGTAACCAGCTGTATGCTATTTTCATGGATGGGTGAAATCAAAAATTAAAAAAACAAAGATAAAAAAACGCTTAGATTGAAGCGGCTTGAGAGCAGATTAAATGTCATTTATGCCAATGAAGCTTTCCACACTTTTATGCGCCGGTCGTCGCCTGTACTTATTACAAAATCATGCGCCTGTAGAAACAACAACGCATTTACGGAATGGGTGTGACCTTTTGCTTTGGGTACTTGTATTCGTTGCAGCGGTTTAAGCGTACTGGTATCCCAAACTTTTATGGTCTTATCACGACTAGCAGAAATGAGATAAGGAAAACCTTCGGGTTGATTTAAATCGTAAATCGCCCAATTATGAGCAGGAAATTCATTAATTTTTTGATACATCATTAAGTCCCACTCGACCAAATAAGCATTTTTTAACCCTACAACTAAGTGTTGTTCTTGTATGTATGCCATTGAATTTACTCCATCATCATGTGCTAAAATCTGCTTTGTCGTAAAATCGCGCATCGCTAGTAAGAATAACTTTCCATCTCCACAACCTACTGCTATTTCCTTACGGGCATTTGAAAAAATTACTTTTCTAATTTTCTGCTCCGTTAGTTGCACTTGATGGATTAATTCAAATGTGTTGGCATCCCAAACAGAAAAAGAACCATCGCCGGAGGAAACATAAACTTGATCTGTTTCAGTATTGTATTTAATATCGAAAATATAAGCCTTATGGGCTGACAATAGTTTTACTTCTTGCTTTTTCGTCAAATCTAACACATGAATTCCTCCATTGGTCTGCCCCACCAATAGCATATCTGATTTCGGCAAGTAACACAAAGAAACAATCATAGCAGGAATTTGTGCAACCACCTTATGTGTGTCAGTAGCTACATTCCACAAAATGACCTTCCTATCAGATCCCGCAGAAAAAAAGGTATCGGCTGTAGGTCCATTCTCTAAAGCATAGATAGCCGCTTGGTGTTCTTGATATTCTTTAACGTAGGATAATATTGCTGCCAAAACTGTCTTTTTGTGGTAAAATTAAGGCTTTAAAACCAACTTCGAGTACTAAAAATATAAAGAGAATTCGCTAAGAAAAGTTTAATATAAGTTTTCTCAAAAGCAATCTAACTTCTTCTTAGTTTTAACCTCAAAGCCATACGTGCGGCAAGCAGGTGCGCCAAGAGTTTCACAAAGGACACAAAAGAAAAGCTTTAGATTTGGGAAGCTCATTGTCTTATCTTTCGACTCCAATCAAAGTTAAAAAGACTGTAGCTGTTCAAAATAGAAGATTTATATTTATTCAAATCATTACACCAACTCATCTATCCGACCTTCGGCGGATTAACATACTGACTCATTGACTTATTAATTCATTGACTTATTGACACATTGGTATATTGATCCATTGTATTACGAAATCCTGCTCCAGTTCGTTTTCCCACGCTGCTGCTCGCGAGCAAATGCAAGTATCAATTGATTTTCGGGTAATTGTAGATCAGGATCGTTA
>CBFHLF010000073.1:0-10894 GCA_965656555.1 uncultured Acidiluteibacter sp.
AGGAGGTGCGCCATTAGTAGAAAATCAAGATTACCAAGTAGACTACAATTTGGGGAGAATTACGATTTTAAATAAAGGAATTCTGGAGTCAGGAACTCCAATTAAAATTTCTTTGGGTAGTAATTCGCTCTTTAATGTTCAAACGAAGACTTTATTAGGCTCGCGTTTCGATTATCGTATATCAGAAGATGTAGCTGTAGGAGGTACAATTTTGAATCTAACAGAACGACCAATTACACGAAAAATTAATATTGGTTCTGAGCCCATTTCGAATACGGTGATTGGATTAGATGGAACCTATCGAACGGAGTTACCTTTGCTAACGAAATTGGCGGATAAACTTCCGTTTTATGATACCAAAGAGAAATCTATTTTTACTGTACAGGGTGAATTTGCGAAGCTTATCCCTGGAAACTCACGAGCGATTACAAAAGCAGGGGTCGCTTACATTGATGACTTCGAGGGATCTCAATCAATTATTGAAATTAGAAATGCCATTGCTTGGAAATTGGCAAGTGCGCCACAAGGTCAGGAGGATTTGTTTCCTGAAGCCAATCTAAATGGAGATGTCGCCTACGGTTTTAACCGTGCTCATCTATCATGGTATACGATCGACCCATTGTTTCATAGAAATGATAGCAGAACACCAAGTCATATTGAAGGTTCAGCATCTCAGTCCAATAACTATTCAAGAGAGGTATTACAAACGGAAGTGTTTCCTAGCAGAGAGCCTGAGCCAGGTCAAGTAAACAATATCCAAACACTTGATTTAGCTTTTTATCCTGAAGAAAGAGGTCCATTTAATTATGACGTTTCAGGTAGACCTGGTATTTCATCAGGATTGAATCAAGATGGGTCCTTGAGAAATCCTGCATCTCGATGGGGTGGTATTATGCGAGATATACAAACCAGCGATTTTGAAGCGTCAAATGTAGAATTCATTCAGTTTTGGATGATGGATCCATTTAGTGAGCAAGACGGTAATCCAAATCAACGAGGAGGAGACCTTTATTTCAACATTGGTAGTATCAGTGAAGATATCTTGAAGGATGGTAGACTAATGTTTGAGAACGGGCTATCTGCTGATGGAACCGATCAAAACACCTCGAATGTAATATGGGGCCGTATACCAACGGTGACTTATATCATTAACGCATTTGATAATAATCCAAATGCAAGAGACAACCAAGATTTAGGGTTGGACGGGTTAGGAAATGCAGGAGAGCGTGAAGCATTTAGCAATTACCTCAATCAACTGCAAAGTGTGCTTGATGCCAATGCATTTAATGACTTTAATACAGATCCATCGAACGATGACTATCAGTATTATAGAGGGGCAGAATATGATAATTTGGAGTTAAGTATTCTAGAGCGGTATAAACGATTCAATGGAACTCAAGGAAACTCCCCTTCTCAATCTTCAAGTGGTACCTTTTCAACTTCCTCTACCACTTTACCGGATAATGAAGACTTAAATGGAAACTTTAGTCTAGATAGAACAGAAGCTTATTATCAATATAAAGTTAATTTATCTCCACAAGCACTGCAGGAGGCAAATGTTGGAACCAACTATATTACCGATGTTCTGTCTAGCACCGTAAATGTAAATGGAGAAACAAAGCGTGTAAATTGGTATCAATTTAAAATTCCAATTCGAGAGCCGGATAAAGTGGTGGGTAGGATTAGAGATTTTAAATCCATCCGCTTTATGAGAATGTTCTTAAAGGGGTTCGATGAACCTGTGATTGTTCGTTTTGCTCAATTAGGTCTTGTACGGGGAGAGTGGAGAAAATATTCTAATGATCAATTAATTCCTGGTGATACCCATAGTGACGAGGAAGGCACAACAACTTTTAGTGTATCTGCGGTAAATGTGGAAGAGAACTCAAACAGAGTGCCTATTAACTACACCATACCACCAGGTATTGAAAGAGAAGTTGATTTTGGTTCAGCTAACTTAAGACAGATCAATGAGCAGTCACTGGTACTGAATGTATGTAACTTAAATGATGGTTATACCCGTTCCGCATTTAGAGCTTTAGACTTAGATATTCGACAGTACAAAAAGCTAAAGATGTATGCGCATGCTGAAGCATCAGGTAATGAAAGTGGTTTGCAAGATAATGACGTTGCTGTTGTACTTCGGTTAGGGATTGACTTTGAAGAAAATTACTACGAATATGAGGTGCCTCTGCAAGTAACTCCTTTTGGAACTACAAGCTCTAATGAAAACCTAATTTGGCCTGAATATAATAACATCGATTTAGAGTTCGACCGATTTCTAGAAGCAAAAAAGAATAGAAATTTACGATTGCTAGACCCATCTTCAGGAGTAAGTATTTCCAGACCTTATGCAGAATCACATGCGGGTAAAAACACCATCCGAATAAAAGGTAACCCCAATTTAGCTGAGGTGAAGGTAATCATGATTGGTGTTAAAAATTTGCGAACGGGAGAGACGAGTTTTAATGATGATGGGTTACCAAAATGTGCCGAAGTGTGGGTAAACGAACTACGTTTGTCTGATTTTGATAACGAAGGTGGATGGGCGGCTACTGCAAGAGCTACTGCCCAGGTAGCAGATTTAGGAACAGTTACTCTATCTGGGGCCATGAGCACTCCAGGGTGGGGAAGCCTAGAACAAAAGCTAAATGAAAGACAGCGGGAAACACGAATGGAGTATAACTTATCGACATCTGTTGAGTTAGGTAAATTACTCCCCGAAAAAACGAAGTTAAGTATACCGATGTACTTTGGTGTTTCAGAGAACATTATTAGACCTGAATACAATCCCTTAGATCCGGACCTTCAGCTCAACGACATTATACAGAACGATGATTTTTCCCAAGCTTATCGAGACTCTATTCGCAAGCAATCCGAAGATTATACCAAAACTAGGAGTATCAACTTCACGAATGTAAGGCGTGAAAAATCAGCGACAAATGAAGTGGCAACACCCTTTGATATTTCTAACTTTGCAGTGTCTTATGCCTATACAGAAACATTCAAGCGTGATATAAATACAGAGTATGATAATAGAAAAACTCATCGAGGAGGTCTGAATTATAACTTTACCGCTAAGCCACTAACTGTGGAGCCATTTAAAAATGTAGCGTTTTTTAAACAGCGAAAAGCATTTACGCTGATTAGAGATTTTAATTTTAATCTATTTCCTACGCAGTATTCCTTTCAGACGCAGATTAATCGATCTTACAATTCTCGCCAAGTTCGTAACAATACTTCCTTTTTTGAATTTGATCCTTTTTACCAGAAAACCTTTACTTGGAGCAGAGTTTACTCTTTCAGATATAACATTACTAAGAGTTTAATCATGGATTTTAATGCCAATAATATGGCACAAATTGGTGAACCCGAGGGTAGGGTTGATAGTAAATACCGTGATGAATACAATGAATTTAAAAATGAGGTGTGGAATAATATACAGCGGTTTGGTGATAATACACAGTATGGCCAAAATTTAAACCTTACCTATTCATTGCCTTTTTCTAAGATTCCATATTTAGAGTGGATTTCAGCAAATGCTACCTATTCAGGAAGTTTCAATTGGGCACTAAATGGTGATATTGATGCTGATTCATTGGGTGCTACGATCAAAAACTCTGGTAATTATGCATTGAATGTGAACATGAATATGTCTTCCCTTTATAATAAGTTTGACTATTTGAAGGAGCTGAGTCGTCCGAAGAAAAAGAAAAAGGATATTGGCCGGTTAACTTTGGCTGATAAAACGTACCGCAAAAAAGTAGAAGCAGGAGAGATCGAAGATACTACAGATGAGGAAGGGCCAAGCTTTTTTAGAGAGTACATTATCGACAATTTTGGGCGTTTAGCCATGAGTTTAAAAACGGTGTCGGGTAGCTATAATGTAACAGAGGGAACCGTTTTACCGAACTACAATAGAAATATGAATGTGTTGGGGTTTGATGGCAATTTTAATGCTCCTGGTGCAGGCTTTGCCTTTGGTATGCAGGAGCCTGGAACGGATTACTTTGAGCGAGCGCTTAGAGAAGGGTGGACGCTAGAAGGTTCAGAGTCCCTTTTCATATCAGGAAACTTTTCGAAAACCTATTCTGAGAACTTGAATTTAAGAGCCTCTTTTCAGCCTGTCAAAGATTTACGAATAGAGCTTACCGCTAATCGAACTTATTCGGAGAACACTACTCGATATTATATTTGGAATGATACCTTAACAGGAGGTCCTGGGTATGACTTTGGACCAACTCAGGTGAATGGAAGTTTCAGTATGAGTTTTATTAGTTGGAGAACCGCTTTCGTAAAAGATGATGATGAGGACTATACGAATGCCGTATTTGATGAATTTTTAGCAAATAGGAGTATTATTTCTCAACGATTAGGTGAGGAAGACCCTTATTCCACATTCGTGACAACCGATTCATTGGGTACTGTTTATGCTGATGGGTATAGTGGTACATCGCAAGAAGTTTTAATTAATTCGTTTATGGCTGCTTACAGTGGCTCAAGCGCTAACTCATATAACTTGGGTGACTTTGTGAGTAAACTGCCGTTGCCAAACTGGAGCATTAATTATGATGGATTATCGAAATTAGATTTCTTTAAAAAGTATTTTAGAAGCTTTACCATAGGGCACCGTTATCGCTCAACATTTAATGTTGGTTCATTCACGACTAACCCATTTTTTGAAGAAGGGAATCCTGAAGGGCGACTCTTACAAGGAGATTTTATCCCACAGCGTCAAGTTGCTACGATTAGTATAAGTGAGCAGTTTAGTCCGCTAATGAATATAGATATGACGTGGAACAACAGCTTGTTGACACGAATTGAATACAAGAAAGACCGAAACATGTCTCTAAGCTTGAACAATAATCAACTAACGGAAGTTAAAGGAACTGAAGTAGTGATTGGTGTAGGTTACCGATTAAAGAATGTACCATTTCCGATTGGAAAGTCAACAAAAAAGCGTGTGAGTGACCTAGATATGCGTGCCGATTTTTCAATTCGAAATAATAGAACTGTCATTCGTAAGATTGTAGAGAAACAGAATGACCTTACAGCAGGACAGCGTATATTCTCTATAAAGTTTACAGCCGACTATGTGCTAAGTTCAAGGTTAAATATTAGAGCATTTTATGACCGGATAATGAATACACCATACATTTCATCTACATTCCCAACAGCAAATACAAATGCAGGAATTAGTTTGCGTTTTACGCTTTCACAATAAAAGATGAAATACTAAATTTGACACAAAATTAAAATCGATAAGAAATGAATATTCCTTCTGAATTAAAGTACACGAAAGAGCACGAATGGATCAAAATTGATGGTGATGTTGCTACCGTTGGTATTACTGATTACGCACAAAGTGAACTGGGTGATATCGTGTATGTAGAAATTGAGACTGTAGGAGAAACATTAGCTCATGGCGATGTATTCGGAACGGTAGAAGCTGTAAAAACAGTATCTGATTTGTTTATGCCTTTATCAGGCGAAGTAATTGAGATGAATGAAGATCTTGATGGCTCACCGGAAAGTGTAAATGACGATTCTTATGGTAATGGCTGGATGGTTAAAATTAAAATGTCTGACCCTTCTGAGGTTGACAGCTTACTGACAGCCGAAGCTTATCAGGCAGAGATTGCTTAAGCAATTTAAAACGTTAATTTTCTTTGTGCCATCATTACTGTGGATGGTGAGTGTACTATATTTAAGCACTAGAACGATAAGTGGAATTCCTATTCCTTTGTTTTCAGGAGCTGATAAAATCGCACACTTTGTGTTTTACAGTATAATGGTATGTTTAGTTGCATGGGGTTATCATAAACGGCATCGATTAAATTTATCAAAGCTTCTACTTGCTGCTTATTGGTCGGTGCTTTTTGGCGGTCTGATAGAATTGATTCAACACTATTTAGTCGAAGGTCGAACTGGTGAATGGGCAGATTTTATGGCGAACACAATAGGAGTGCTAATTGGGAGTTTTATTATCTACCAAAGGTATCTTAAAAGAACAACGTAGAATTAACAAAGAATAAAATGGAGTACATAAAAATTTCTTATTTTTATGCTCGCAAATAAATAATTATGGAACCAAAGAAAAATCCAAAAGTCAACCTAGAAAAAAAACGCGGTTTGTTTTTTCAAATCGGGTTGGTGATTACTTTAGGAGTTGTATTGGGTGCATTTAACTACCGATCCTACGAAGAAGTGTCAGATCTGGGTACGTTAGCTGCTGCAGATATTGAGGATGAAATTATCCCGATTACTATGCAAAATACTCCACCACCTCCACCACCACCTCCACCACCACCCCCACAAGAAATTTTGGAGATAGTGGAAGATGACAAGGAAATTGAGAATGAAGCAGAGATTCAAGATTCTGAAGCAGATATGGATACAGAGATTTTCGAGCAACCTGAAGAGGTGATCGAGGAGGCTGAGATTTTCATGATCGTTGAGAATATGCCACTTTATCCTGGTTGCGAAAATAAACCAAAATCTGAGCGTGATGCATGTACTCAATTAGAGCTGCAGCGGTTCATTGCCAATAATACAGTTTATCCACCTATGGCTAAGGATGCAGGTATTACAGGTCGTGTTTTTATCACATTTGTAATCGATCAGAAAGGAAAAGTATCTGATGTGGCAGTCCTTAAAGGAGTTGCAGGTGGTAAAGCTCTTGACAAAGAAGCTGTACGTGTAGTTGAATCATTACCGCAGTTTACTCCGGGTGAACAAAGAGGTAAGAAAGCGAAGGTTCGGTACAATATTCCTGTAAACTTTACACTTCGATAAGAAAATATAACATTCAAATATTAAGCCCTTCTTGTTGTTCAAGAAGGGCTTTTTTTGTTTTAAATTCCGTTGTACAGCAATATTCAAGCATGAGTTCTCGTTTTATGTGAAGACACACAAAATGGACGCTATGTAGCACACCTACTTTTTTTATTATTCACTTCTAAAATTACTTATCATGGAAATTAAAAAAAGTGCCACAAAAAATCTCGAAAAAAAACGAGGAATATTTTTTCAAATCGGCCTTGTTGCAAGTCTTGGCTTTTCTCTTCTTGCTTTTCAATATACTACCTACAAGACTATACCCATAAAGAAAGAAGCAAAGGTCTACCCAATCGATGATCAAATTATACCCATAACCATTGTTCGGTCAGCTAAGCCGCTGCCTAAACCTGCTCCACCTAAGCCTATAACTGACCAGATAAAAGTGGTTAAGACAATTGTTGTAACAACTCCTGATCCTACTCCAGTAAAACCAATAGAGTTGCCACCTGATATCATTATTGCTAATATGCCACCAGAGATCATCGATGAGGATATTCCTTTGCCAATGGTTGAAGTTATGCCAGGTTTTGGTGATTGTAGCTTGCTTGATCGAGCTTCTCGTGCAAAGTGTACCGAAGCTGCAATCCAATCATTCATAATTGATCATTTAGAAATACCCAGATCACTGAGAGATAGAGGAGAAGGAGGAAGAGTGTTTGTTTCTTTTGTGGTGGACCGTCAAGGGGATGTAACCGATGTAAAAATACTTAAAGGTCTTGCAGGCGGCCGAGATTTAGACAAAGAGGTTGTTCGAGTAGTTAAGATGCTGCCTCAATTTGCTCCCGGTGAGCAAATGGGAAGAAAAGCAAGCGTACGATACACCATTCCGGTAAATGTAAAGATAGGATAAGGTATAAAAAAAGCCGATCAACGTGATCGGCTTTTACTATTATAAATTTTTAGATTAATCAATAATCATACAAGCGCCCACGGTTTCATGAGTTCCTTCATCAATTAGAATCATACTACCTGTATTTCTGTTCTTCTGGTAGCTATCAAAGAAAAGAGGCTTAGTTGTGCGTATTGAAATTCGTCCAATATCATTCATGCCAATATTCTTGTCTTCTTCCTCTCGGTGAAGTGTATTGATGTTTACTTTATATTTTACATCTTTAATAATGCAACGTGCTTCATTTGTTGTATGTATAAGCGCATACTTTCCGCCTTTGATAAGCGGTTTGTCACTCATCCAACAAACCATCATGTCTAGGTCTTGACCTACTTTTGGCTGATTGTTTACACGAACAATCATATCACCACGACTAATGTCGATTTCATCTTCTAGCGTAATGGTTACTGATTGTGGTGCAAAGCCCTCTTTAAGCGCTCCTTCTGCAGTATCTATGCTCTTAATCTTAGAGCTAAAGCCTGAGGGTAAAGCCATTACTTCATCACCTGGTTTGAATACACCACCCGCAATTCTACCTGCATATCCTCTGTAGTCAGGAAACTCAGCTGATTGTGGTCGTATAACATATTGTACCGGGAATCTGCAATCGATGTGATTGTGATCGCTACCAATGTGGATATTTTCTAATAAATATAAAAGTGTACCACCTTGATACCAATCCATGTTGGTTGATTTATTCACCACATTGTCACCATTTAGTGCACTGATCGGAATAAAATGTATGTCTTTTACATTCAGTTTCGAAGCAAATGCCTCAATGTCTTTCTTGATTTTTTGGAAAGTAGCCTCGTCATAGTCTACTAAATCCATCTTATTAATACAGAAAACTACGTGCGGAATTCCCAATAAAGAAGAAATAAAGGTATGACGATATGTCTGCTCAATTATCCCTTTTCGTGCATCTACTAAAATGATGGAAAGGTTCGACGTAGAGGCTCCAGTAACCATGTTTCTGGTGTACTGAATGTGTCCAGGAGTGTCTGCAATAATAAATTTACGCTTAGGTGTTGCAAAGTATCGATACGCAACATCAATGGTGATTCCTTGCTCTCTTTCTGCTCTTAATCCGTCTGTTAAGAGTGCTAGATTTACTTGCTCGTCTCCTTTCTTCTTGCTTGTGGTTTCAATCGCTTCATATTGATCCTCAAAAATTGATTTTGAATCGTAAAGCATACGGCCAATCAATGTACTTTTTCCATCATCCACACTTCCTGCTGTTGAGAAGCGCAATAATTCCATATCTAAATAAGGGTCTTTACTCATGATTTTTGGTGTCTTTCGTTAGTTAAAACGTGTTGTGTCTTTTTTGAATTTGATTCGTTTTAGAAGTACCCTTGTTTCTTACGGTCTTCCATGGCTGCTTCTGATCGCTTGTCGTCAGATCTAGTTCCGCGCTCAGTAACTCTGGTGCTGGCAACCTCTTCGATAATTTTCTCCAATGAGTCAGCATCTGAATAAACAGCACCTGTGCACGTCATATCGCCTATCGTTCTAAAACGAACGGTCATTTTTTCTGTCGTTTCTTCAGGTCGCTGTGGTACATGCTCTCCGGTAGACATCACTACTCCATCTCTAATAAAGCACTCTCGCTGATGAGAAAAATATAGTGATGGCAATTCCATTTCTTCTTTTAAGATGTACTGCCAAATGTCCATCTCAGTCCAGTTGGAAATCGGAAAAACTCTGAAGCTTTCGCCCATATTCTTTTTCCCATTAAAAATGTTCCATAATTCTGGGCGTTGATTCTTCGGGTCCCATTGACCAAAGTCATCTCTATGAGAGAAAAAACGCTCTTTTGCTCTTGCTTTTTCCTCATCCCTTCTTGCTCCGCCAATTGCTGCATCGAATTTATTGTCTTCAACCCCTTTCAAAAGCGCTACTGTTTGCAGTGCATTTCTACTGGCATTAAATCCTTTTTCTTCTGTTACAAGACCTTGATCAATGCAATCTTGTACACTAGCTACAATTAGGTTTACACCTAACTTATTTAGGTAATAATCCCTAAACTCAATGGTTTCAGGAAAGTTGTGACCGGTATCCACATGCATAAATGTAAATGGAATCTTTGCAGGCCAAAAAGCTTTGCGTGCTAAATGTGCACATGTAATAGAGTCCTTTCCTCCTGAGAAAAGAAGCACAGGATTCTCAAATTGAGCGGCTACTTCTCTTAGGACATAAATTGCCTCTGATTCTAATTCACTTAGATGTGATAAATTATATGCTTGCATATCTTATCGCTTGGTTATTTTGGTTAAAATAATTTCAATTAGTTGTTGGGCAGCCTCTAGCGGTGTACTATCAGCTGTTTTAAGATCAATGAAGTTGGAAGTAGGTGCTTCGAAAGGTGCGTCAATTCCTGTAAAGTTTTTGATCTCCCCTTTACGTGCTTTGGCATAAAGCCCTTTTACATCACGCTGTTCGCAGATTTCTAAAGGTGTATTTACGAATACCTCTAAAAAGTTTTCTTCACCGATAATTGACTTTGCCTGTGCTCGTATCGCCTGAGTAGGACTGACAAAACAATTGATGGTTACAATACCACAGTTTACAAACAGTTTGTTGATTTCTGCTATTCGACGTATGTTCTCCGTACGATCTTCTTCAGAAAAGCCAAGGTTGTTGTTAATACCTGCACGGATATTATCTCCATCTAGCACTTGCGTTAGGAAGCCTTTCTTGTTTAGCAGCTGCTCTAAAGCAATAGCAATGGTTGTTTTTCCAGAACCGGATAACCCAGTTAGCCATATAGCTAAGCTCCTTTGGTTAAGTAGATTCTCTTTGCTTTCTCGGGATAGAATTTCATCAAAAACCGAGAATATATTTCTTCCTTCATCTTTCATTAAGCAGGCAAATTTAATAAAATAAAGGAGGTAAGCCCTATCTAATTGGCCTTCATTTTCAGTAGGAATAGTCCTCCTTTACCTTCGGGAATATTTATATCTTTGATTTTTTAATAATTCAACCCTTTTCAATTGAAAAATAGCATTCAAATTCCTGATTTTACGCGGAGCCCCAAAGTGGACCAAGTCGGCATCATTGAGCGAGCTTCGCGGTTTCAAACCCGTAGCATAAAGAATGAAAGCAAACTACAAGCGCTTAAAATGGTATTGAATATGATTGACTTAACTACCTTGGAAGGTAAAG
>CBFHLF010000074.1:0-231 GCA_965656555.1 uncultured Acidiluteibacter sp.
GAGGTATTTCATGATGACCCATTTATTTTAAAACAGGAATCCAATACTATTCATTTGGTTGGGGAAGAGTTTAAGGGGTTGTTTGCGTTTTCGAAGTTGTTTCAAAGTGAACAAGAAAGGCAGCGAATTCTCGTCTCCTTGTCTTAAAAAAGGAGGGACTAAAAATCTCCACTTTTAATCCTTGTCTAATTACCTTTACCCTGTTTTTTGTGCTGTAATCCAATTAATTCT
>CBFHLF010000074.1:241-10783 GCA_965656555.1 uncultured Acidiluteibacter sp.
CATCACGCATTTTACGGTATTTTCAATCACACAAAACCAGCTGATCATTGTAAGAACCGATGATTAATTCTCCAAAAGGACTTTGATAGTTTTTGATGTAGAGGAGATGGTTTATTACAGTCTTACCAGCGTATCTCCAATCGACTTTTTCAGAGCCGCTGAGATGTTTACTTTTTTCGCATACTTCGGCCAATCGTGAACCACCTTTATCGTGTGGTCAATGATAGTATTGGGTTTTTTAATGTTCATCGATTCTGCGATGGTTAGTAAATCGTTTCTGGTAAAATTAGCTCGTTTACCATTGATGCTCAGCGCATGTTGGCTCACCCAAATACTGCCCGGACGATACGCATAGCAAATATCATAAGCAGGAGCGAGTTCCCATGCTTCTCCTTGTTTCATTCTGAATGCAAAGTTCTTGGTGTGATCATCACAGTTTTTGGCAATCACATTAAAGACCATGCGTTTATAAAGTTGCTCAGCTTGAGGATAGGGGAGGCGCAAAATCCGCATGGTTTCGAAGAGTTGTTCATAGCTAAAGCTGTTGACTTCATTAAAGTCATAATGCCGCATAGCACAAAAAGTTTGAATGTGATGCTTTTCGTTGTTTTTAGACCGATCAAATCGTTTGGTCATAAAGTGAGCCCGGCCATTCTCTTCCAATAGCCGACATTCCATTATATCAATACCACAATCCTTAGCCATTAAATAGTAAGCCATTTCTACACGGCCATAACCTTTAGAACTTCCAAATTGAGCATCACTCACTCCATCTAGCTTTAGCAGCCAATGTTCAAAACCTTCCGCTGTCTGAGCTTGTCCTGATTTTACTTCTCCTGTAGTTTCATTAAAAGAAATAATGGCTTTTGGGCGAGCTCCACCTGCAGAAGTGCCTATTTTTAATAAATCTCTGAGTGCTTGCTGATCGTCTTCATGGAGATTTGTTGTAAATGATTTGCGCTGTCCCAATACCTTTTGAGCAATAGAAACCAAACTATCTATTTCTAATGTGAAATTTGTCGCAATTTTTGGCATCTTGGTGGGCTCAAAAGTAAGCGCTCCCATACCTCGTTCACCGATAAAACAGAGCTGTTCCACAGGGTTCATGCTATTTTCAGGCCGATTGTTTTTAACCAGCCATGTATTGATTAATTGGTTTCCATAATGATCAGGTAGTGTATCAGCAATAAGCCCAGGCAGTCCCTTGAACGTATCGTTGTTCCGTAAATTGGGAAAGGAATAAACACGATTACCTTGGTGAATTGGCATCATAAAAGGAGCTAAATCCTGATTTGATGTAAGAAACTCAGGATCATATTGAAAAGTAGCAATACCTTCTGAATCACTCCAACTAATTGCGCCCACGCGATTACCCCAAATAGAAACGTATGCTGCCGTTACCATTCCCAATCAGAATCTGGTTCTTCAGCAATATTGCTAGAAGAAGCTCTTTGACGCTCCTTTTCTTGAGCCTTAGCAATCGCCATAGGACTCAGCTCTTTTTTTATGGAGAAGATGGAAAGAATATCCAATAAATCTAATGCACGAAGCACTTGAATAAGCGTACCAATAGCCCCTGCTTCACCATGCTCTAGAAGGCTTAGTGTAGATCGACTAATGCCTGCATCTTCGGCCACTTTGGCTTGTGTTTTATTTTGTTGGAGGCGTTGATAGCGGATATATTCGCCAATCTTAACCAATAGGCCTTTATCGGTATAGGAAGCGAGTGTGTTGTATGAATTTTCGTACATAATAATAGTATTTTATACTTAATGTATCTCATTTCATACAAACTTATGCATATTTTATTGGTTTAGACTATAAATCTAACACTTTTATGTATGACATTTCACGCGTTAAGGCTTAATTTGGCTATTAGTGAATGAATTATCATACATCACTCTATTTGTGTAGTATATTTAACTCCGGCTTTAATAGCACAATTAACATCATTTTGTCGTGGTGGAATAGGGCAGGAGTATTTTTTATTGTAAGCACAATAAGGATTATATGCTCGATTAAAATCAATCACAATAGAATCAGAATCAGTTATTTTTAAATCGATGTATCGACCACCGCCGTATGAACCATCGCCATTAGTAAAGTCGGTGAAAGGCAGAAAGAGATAGTCTTCATAACCTGCGGTTGTTTTTAAATCTTCACTTTGGAAAATGGTTAATGAACAATCGATCGAATCTATTTTAAAAGTGGCTTGATAATATGGTCGATAAAGTGGCAATCGATCAGTAGTCGTTTCCATTTCTATTATTTCTTCATCGGTCAGTAATTCTACGTTTGCTGTGATGATTAGGTTGGTATCGATCGGATAAAAAGGAAGCCCTTCAAAGGCTAAACGATCTTTTTCGGTTAATGGAGACGTGCTGCTATCAGCATAAAAGTCATTCAGTTCGTCCTGAAAATCTTTAGCTGCTTGATAAGTATTCTGTGTAAAAGTGAATAAAGGGAAAAACAGCAGAAATACAAAGATCTCTTTTCTCATAACTTTTGAATTTTTATTTGGGTATATATGTTTTCGCCCCAAGTGTTTGCAATTCCAAAACCATTGGCATTTGAATTACTACATCTGTGCTCCAGAAAATACTTTTCTCCGGATACAGGAACTGTAATAACAGTTGATAGTGTGCTATTAGTAGTAGCAAACTTATCTGAAAAGCTAGAGCTTCCTGTAGCTGTTACTGTATTGGTAAGTATATTGAATAACCGAATTTGGTGTTGGTCAACTTCAAACGCAGGGGCAGTAGCTTCAATAAGGTATGTTCCAGCTGATAGGATAATGGTATCATTAGAGAGGTTTACAAAACTCATATCTCCTTTAATAGAATTTAATTCCCTTGTCATCCAACCTCCCGCAAAACAAGCTCCTCCGTTAATGTTAGATGCTTTAATATCTCGGATAATACTCACATTAGAATTGGCTGTGCTAGAAACAGAACTTATACCGATTCCACTGGAAGCATTAATAGTATCCCAATCAGTTCCATTAAAATAGTAAAATGCTTGAAAGCCATCAGTCTGAAAAACCATTAATCCCGCAGCAGGACTAGGTATTGCAAGGCGATTTGTGGCACTCATGCGTGGCATTAAAAATCCTTTAGTAGTAGACTCTATCTCTACCATAGCTGAAGGGTGAGGGGAGCCACCATTAGAGTTAAACAACATGCTTTGTGCGCTAATGGTTGCGCAAGAAACTGTAAAAAGTAGTAGGATTAGCAACTGTTTATTCAATTGCATAATCGGTTGGGGTTGGTAAGATGTTTTTTTTGCAATATTAGGTTAAAATACAATCTTTTAAATATGTTATTTCAGTATAATTTTTCACAGCTATCTGTTAAGCAATTGTATTATTAAACAAGAGTGCTTATTATTTAGCTAATTTCTTTTTAATCAGTGCTTCAGGAAATATGACTAATTCGATAAAATTAAACTCTAATTGATCCAAAGAAATGGTTTGCTTATTACCCATTGTTACATCTAGGTTAGGAAAGTACCTTAAGTGGGTTCTTAAATAGAAACTTTGAATTCTATTTGGTCGAATATCCCACCCAACCGTTAACCCGGGTTTTACTCCTTCCGAACTATTGTTGGCATCTAAGCCTACACCAGATTGATCAATGTTTAACTGCTCATAGCTTAAAGCTAGGCCAACAAAAGGAGCAAACCCATGATAATCGCCAACAAATTTATAAGCTTCAGCTGCAAGTGATTTTCTTTCAGCTGTTTGTTTGAAGTTATACGCATCTAATTCACTTCTGTTTTGTCGATAAACAAATTGTATTTGAATATCAGGATTATGCCAATAATAGCCCACTCCAAATTCAGGAAAGATAGAAGCAGTATGCTGCGCAGCATATGGAACTTGATCGGATAAATAATCAGAATCTTTCAAGTAGAAAGCTGCTGAAGGCCCTATTGATAAAGTAAAACCGTTCAATTTTTTGTACTTCGCTAAGGTGTCAGTTAACGTTTGGGTTCGTCCACTTTTCCAATCTTTTTCAGCACTCAGCGTGGTTTCAATCATCCACTTATAGCCAACTGTGATCCAGTAATTTTGCATATTGAGTGGAGTTCGCTGCGTAGTACTGATGTAATAATTATCCTTATTATCAAAGTTATAACCTGCACCGATTTCAAACAAGTGGTTGCCTCTATTGTAAACGAATCCCCCTGTTAGTGGATATTTGTAACTAGCAAGATCAGCACCCTCACCTTGTTTATAGATATTTCTAAGAAAGGCAGTTCCAATAAATGGGCGAACCTTTTTATTCTTAATTTGCCAAGGGAAATAGTGAAAACCTGTTTCTACGCCTTCACTAAAGCCACTAGTATTCCAGCTGGCTATGGGTATTGCAATGTAAAAATCAGCATGACCCCAAAAGTGAGTCCCCCCAATTATTATACGGCTGCTGTATTGATTATCCAAATCGAATTTTACGATCTCATTGTTTTCATTTATTCGATAGGAATGCGCATTACTACCAAGAGAGATTTTGGTATCCATTCCTATGGTCATCTGTGCAAAACGGTGGCGAGTTTTACCTCCGTCAATATATACTTGTGCGCTAACAGAAGTCGCAAATAAAATGAAAAATAGGGCAGTTAAAGTTTTCATTGCGTTGATTTTAAGAATTTACTTTCCAACATATTTTCTAGTGAAAAAAGCAATCATAGGAGCAAGGATGATAGTTGGCAAAACCCATGGTAGCCATTGTGGTTGAATCATTTCATACCATGTAGTCCGTGGTCCTGCGGTAACGATAAAAGCGGTGATGGTTGCTAAGTAAGTTCCCATCATCATCCCGATATGTCGTTTCAGCCAAGCCATTTTAGGGATTGATTGATTTCTTGTGGTCTTTATAAATGTTTGAAATTCTTTAATAATAAGTGCAACACTTATCCCACCAAATACCATCAGAATAATGTTCATGGAATAGATCATTAGAAAAGTATTAAGGGTACCAATGAATAAAATAGTCCAGTCAAGAAAGTTGGGTTTTAAACTTTTATTTTTAATACTTCTATAACCACTATAATTCATAAAGAGGGAGAATCCGGCGATGAGAATCAAAAAGAGGTTAGCGTTAATGACAGCTACAATAATTGCTGAAAAAACAACCAATAGCATAGCGTAGAAGAATATTCGTCCGATCACTTTATGATTTTTTTCGCCTTTTTTTAAGATGAAAATTAGCAGACCACTTAACAAAGCAGTAAATCCTGAAGCTACATGAATGAATAGAGATGTGTTTATTACCGTTTCCATATTTATTTGTTTTGAGCAAATATGGAGGTGTTTTTATTCACTCACAATCAAAAAGGGAGGAGCAGTAAGTTTTGGGGTAAAGTGCAAAGAAAATGGGTAAAACACAAGGGTTAGGGACGAATGGTAAGCTTGTTTTTAATCGTTTTATTATGCGATCTGCTCACAGGAATTATTTCGTCAATGTATTGAACATGTAATTTATAACCTTGTGCATTACCAGAGATATGATTGACCTTGTTCAAATTAATTAGAAAACTTTTATGGCATCTAAATAGGTTACTGTACTTTTCCAATTGTAATGCAACTGACTTTAGTGTGTTACGTAAAACCATCGAACGTATCTTATCATCATGAAAAAAGTAAACGGTAATGTAATTATCTGATGATTGAATATAGATCAAATCGTCTACTCGTAAGCTTAAGCTTTCTGAAATGTTCTCTGAATCAATCGTTATTAAGTTAGTTTTGTTAGTTTTTATGCTTGCTTGTACTTGCTGAATGGAGCTATTGATTAATTCAGCTGACTTTTCAAATTTAGATGAAAGCCTTTTGTAATTGGTAATAACAAATAATAGCAAGGGGAAAATTGCAATAGCGATTGTATAAACTTCAAAACTAACTAAGCTGATTATAGAAAAATTAGCAATACCGACAAAGTTCGAGTAGAGTAGATTTGCAAGCCCTATGAACGACACATTAATTAACGACCAACTAATTTGCTTCCCAACTGTCCACTTTTCTTCACTAAAGTAGTTGTTGAAAATAGTAGGAATAGCCATATTGAGAATCACCATCACTATAAAACAAGTGAGACCGTAGCCTAAAGTAAGTTTTACAATTCCTCCTGTATACTCATTCAACCCAAAAGGTTGAAAGCCGAGCAGAAATAGAAAAACAAACACGCCCATAAAAGTGGCTTTCCTTAACCTTTTGGTGTTATTCGGAGAATAGGGGTAAGGTGAAGAAAATAACTTAATCATCTTCTTTTTTTCTGTGTTTGCGAGGGCTTAAATCATCACTACTTCTTTTGCGGTATTTCCGCCTCTTCTTTGGCCCTCTATCGTCTGTTTTAACATCTTGGTAGTGGGTGTAAACCGTATTTATAAAACTTAAAATGATGCCTACTCCCATTATTATATAAACGATGGTAAAAATCTTACCGGCATCTGTCTGTGGGGCAAAATCTCCGTATCCTACTGTAGTTAATGTTATAATCGAGAAATATATGCAATCGATCCATGCCCAGCCTTCTAAATAATGATATACGACACTACCAATCGCTAAGGTGATGAAGGTCGTAATCAATAAATCACGATAGTCATCATTTTTGAGAAAGCTGATAAGTGTTCTTATGAATAGAAAATGTCTGATACGTTCGTTTTTTTTCAAAGATAAACAATTCAACAAACGATATCCGCTTCCTTTTGAAACTGAACAAAAAAGTGTTTTAGAATAACCGTTTAACTGTCATTTGTATCATTTTGTAGGATTTTACCTGATGGTTTTCGTTGAACTTTATATCTTGCATACATGAAAAAGACCATCGTATTAACTAGCTGTGCCACGATTTTACTGACTGGCTGCGCCGAATTGAAACCAATTGCTCAAGAATTAGGAAAAAGCATATTAGAAACTTCAGAAACAAGCTCTGCTATACCATCTCAATTAGAGATGAGTTCTGGATTAAAAGAAGCGTTGATTAAAGGAACAAAGACAGGTGTAGCCAATTTATCAAAATCGGGCGGCTACGCAGATGAACCATTAGTAAGAATTCCATTTCCTGAGCAGTATACCAATGTTGCAGATAAGTTAAGAACCATAGGGCTAGGAAATCAAATTGATGATGTAGAGTTGTCGTTAAATAGAGCAGCAGAAGATGCAGTAGTAGAGGCAGCTCCTTTGTTTGTGAATGCTATAACTTCCATGACCATACAAGATGCTCAAGGAATTTTAATGGGTGGTGAAAATGCAGCGACGGAGTATTTAAAACGCAAAACAAGCGAGCAACTAGTTGCGGCGTTCACACCTAAGATTAAAGCTTCTTTGGATAAAGTTAATGCCACCAAATATTGGAATACAGCAACTAATGCCTACAACATGATTCCTTTCATTACCAAAGTTGATGGAGATCTAACTAGTTATGCAACCAATATGGCTATTGATGGTTTGTTTTTAAAAATTGCAGAAGAGGAGAAGGAGATTCGACAAAATCCTCTGGAGCGATCTAGTGATCTATTAAAAAAAGTGTTTGATTACGCTGCTGCGAATTAGTATAGTTAGCATGCAATAAAATAGAGAAAACAAAAAATCCTGAAGGGCAATTGCTCTTCAGGATTTATTTGCTTCGTGACCTCGCCAGGGTTGCCATTGGCTTATCCTTTAAAATCCGTATTCTAAATAAAATACAATATTCTGCTTTCGCCGAATATCTATTTTTAGTTTAAATTTTCTTTTGAACAAGTTCAACGTATTTTAAACTAAAAATCCCCAATGCTAAGCATTGAGGATTTCATTCTTAAGTGACCTCGCCAGGATTGGCTTCGCCCATCCTTTGAGCTCCAAGGTCAAAATATAAATCCAAATCTGTTGCACAGATTTTTGAATTTTTTACGCAATTTCACTTTTTAGCAAGCTAAAGTTTATTGCATAAAAAAATCCATTTCGTTTCCAAAATGGATTTCTATTCTCTTGTGACCTCGCCAGGATTCAAACCTGGAACCTCCACAGCCGTAATGTGGTGCACTATTCAGTTATGCTACGAGGCCAATTTTCGGTTGGCAAAGATACCATTTCTATCTAATAAAAAACAATAGGGGAAAGAATATTTTTTGGAATTAATTACATCACTTTTTTACCCTTATAGGTATCGTAGCTCATTTCTACCTCATTTAATTGCTCTTCTTCTTCATCAAAGATTTGACAGGTTTCAATTGGCGAATTATAAATGTGTAGTGTTAACGATCTACTATCGGAAATATTTTCTAAAGTATGATATCCCATCTCATCGTTCATGTAAGTAAGGTCGCCCTCTCCAATGGTTTGAACTGTAGGGTTTTTTAGTCCTTCTGGATCTAAATTATTATAGAGCGTCTCTTCAATTTTTCCTTGTACTTGATATACCCAACAGTCTTGACCACCATGATCGTGAATGGCTGTTTTAATGTTTTTATCCCAGCAAAGCAGAATCATTTCATAGTCTGGAGTGCGAGCAATGCAGTTTCTAGTATAATCTTCTTTGCACCAAGTTGCATAGTGGTCAAAGGCAGAAGTAGGGATGTCTATTTTTTCTAAAATCGAAGAAAATTGATCGGAAGGTGCATTATTTAATTGTTGTACTAATTCAGGGATGGTTGATATATGATCTATCAAAACGAAATAAAAGTTTTTTGTAAAAAGTTCAGATAATCGATAAAAATACAAGAATTTGGCGAATTTTGAGCAATAAACAGTCAAAAAACTGGAAAATAGTTCATAAAATGGGTAATATCGCTACATGCAAAAGACACTAGATTTATTTCAACAATTATTTACAGAATTAATTGAGGACGAGAAGACAAACACCGTTGCAAAACACATTCCGTCTGACAAATTATACGAAACATTAGATTTATCTTTAAAATCTAATCCGCTTTCAGAAGAAGAATTTGAGAAGGTACTGAAAGAATTGGTTTTTACCACTACACGTACTGCAACTACCGGATTTTTTAATCAATTGTTTGGTGGTAGAAATGAGAAGGCCATTTTAGGAGACTTGCTTGCAGTGGTCCTCAACAATAGCATGTATACATACAAAGCGGCAGGCCCTCAGATTGGTGTGGAAAAAACCATTCTAAAAGAAACTTGTCGATTGATCGGTTGGGATGAGCAAGCTGATGGAACTTTTGCACCCGGTGGTTCTATGACCAACTTTATGTCTATGTTGATGGCTAGGGATAAAGCAAATAGCAGTATACGATTTAAAGGCTCTAATCAGCAATTGCGAGTATACACCTCAAAGGAGTCTCATTATAGTACTCCAAAAAATGCTGCTTTCTCTGGAATTGGTCGTGACAATGTGCGCTATGTGCCGGTAAATAAAGTGGGAGAGATGGACATCAGTCAATTGGAACAGATGATTGAAGAGGATGTAAAAGCAGGATATGTGCCAGCTCTTGTAAACTTGACAGCAGGAACTACAGTGCTTGGTGCATTTGATGCGATACCTGCAGCAAGTGAAATTTGTAAAAAACACAACATTTGGTTGCACGTAGATGGAGCCTACTGTGGTTCTGTTCTCTTTAGTGAGCGATATAAGCACTTAATAGCAGGAGTTGAATTGGTTGACTCATTTAGCTACAATGCACACAAAATGCTCGGAACTCCACTGTCTTGCTCGATTATAGTTGTAAAAGATAAAAAGCACTTACACGATTCATTTTCTAATGATGCCAGTTATTTGTATCAAACCGATCATGATGAGTTTAATTTGGGTAAAACATCACTACAGTGTGGACGTAGAAATGATGCGCTTAAATTTTGGACATTGTGGAAGAGTGTTGGTACAGAAGGGTTAGAAAAAATTGTTGATCACCAATTTTTCTTAGCTGATGTGGCTAGAGACTATATTAGATCAAATGACGACTACACCTTGTACAGTTTTGACGAGTCGATTTCCGTTTGCTTTAATTACAAAAATATTCCTGCACGCGATATCTGTACCTTACTTTTTGAGCATTCTGAAATGTTAGTTGGATATGGACAATTTAACGAGCAAGAGTTTATTCGATTCGTGACCATTAACGCACAAAATGATAAGGAAGATATCATTAACTTCTTTAAAACGATAGAACGATTTGTAGAAGAGAATCAAGAACTATTTAGTCGATACTTGGTGGAAGCTTAATTGATTTTAACATAGATCTTAGATAGCCGATTCAGTTCTGAATCGGCTATTTTTTTAATTAGGAAATTGACTTCTATTGAGGTTCGGATTAATTAAAACTGCTTTATCAAATGCTGCTTTAGCTGCATCTATCTTTCCAACTTCGGTATAGGCCAACCCAAGATTGATCCACAATTGTGCATTATTCGGGAACTTCCCAATTGTTCGCTCTAGTAATTGAATGCTTTTATCGAACTGTCGACTTAAAGCATATGCAGTGCTCAGGTTCATCAATACATCAACATTATTTGGTAGCAATTGCTGCGCTTTTTTAAGCGAGAGGATAGCACTTGGCATATCGTTTAGTTTTTGCCCATAGATGTTGCCCATTTTCAAGTGA
>CBFHLF010000075.1:0-10734 GCA_965656555.1 uncultured Acidiluteibacter sp.
AACCTACTAATTGCTCTTCTTACTCCCTTTCTATTCACCGCTTGTCATCCAAAAGATAAAAAAAAGACTAATACAAGCAGTGAAAGAACTCTAAATATTAGAGAGATTTCAGGAACAATGAACCTTACGGTTTTGAAAACTATTATATTCTATTAAAGCATCTATTGCCTAAAGCGTTGCAATCAACAACCGTTTATATCATTTTTGGAATTGCAAGTGCAATACTAGCAGAATCAACGCTTTCGTTTTTAGGCATCGGAATAAAAGCTGACGATGTGAGTTGGGGAAGTATCCTTTCAGAAGCAAGAAAAAGCCCTTCATCTTGGTGGCTAGCTGTATTTCCGGGCTTAGCGATCTCATATACCCTGATAATTTTCAATAAGTTAGCTATAGCCATTGAGAACAATAAGCGTTTCTAATTTTCCATTTCAGGATACGCTACCCTTACATGATAAATATTCATTAGCTTCCGCTTAAACATTTTCTTAATAATACTAATGTGCTTTAAAGTAATGTCGGCATTTGCATATTGATTGTCATTCATCTGAGAAGAAATGATCGATTCAACTAATCTATCAATAGATTCTGCGTCATATTTCTTTAAGCTTCTAGATGCCGCTTCCACCGAGTCTGCCATCATCAAAACAGAAGTCTCCTTAGAAAATGGAATAGGCCCAGGATACTTAAACATCCCCTCATCGATGGTAATATCAGGATTTTGTTTCAGGTAGCTATTTAGAAAAAAACGCACAGCACTTGTGCCATGATGCGTTCGAATAAAGTCAATAATAATATCAGGTAGCTTGTGTTTCTTGGCTATTCGTATTCCATCTTGCACATGTTGGATGATTATTTGAGCAGACTCTTCAGGGCTTAATTCATCATGAGGATTAATGTGAGATGCTTGATTTTCGATAAAATACAATGGTGCATTCATTTTTCCAATATCGTGATACAAAGCTCCTACTCGAACCAACAAGGGGTTACCTCCTATCGCGCGTATTGCTTCTTCAGCTAAATTTGCTACTTGAAGTGAGTGCTGAAAAGTACCTGGAGCTTTTAGGTTTAACTGTCGAAGCAGTTTATTGTTGGTGTCGGCAATTTCTAACAAGGTAACTTCAGAAACAAATCCAAAAATCTTTTCAAATACGTATATGAGCGGATAAGCAAACAATGTAAGCATGGCACTGCCAAAAAACCATGCAATCGCATAATAGTTGATAGTAGACAAACCTCCTTCCTGAACCATGGAGATACCTACAAAGCATAGACTGTATACCACAAATATTACTCCTGATGAAATAAAAAGTTGCCCTCTATTTCTAATGCTCAGTACGCTAAAAATAGTGACAATACCTGTTAACATTTGAATTAGTATAAACTCATAAGGATTTGGAGCAATAAAACCAACAATTAAAACCAACACTAAATGAGTAAACAGTGCGACTCTCGTATCAAAAAACGTCCGTACTATGATCGGTAACATACAAAATGGAACCAGATAAATACTGAAGACTTCCACGCCGATAGAGACCTTCGCAACAAACACGAATAAAACAATTAGCAGTAATAAAAATGTTAGTTGAAAATCGCTTCCCAATACATTTTTTCTAAAAAGCAATAGGAATAGAGCCAATGAAAAGAGCACGAGTGATACGAGTAATGATTGACCAATCAGGATAAAAATATATTGATTGCCTCCTCCCATCTGTGACTCAAATGCCGATTTTAGGGACTGTAACATTTGTAGCTTTTTGCCATCGACAAGCTCTCCTTTTGAAATTACACTTTCTCCTTTTAGCACCAACCCTTCCGTAAGCGATAGCTTTTGCTCGGCTTCTTGCTGAACTAATTCTGTTGTGCTTTTATTAAAAGTCAAATTATAAACGGCCACATTTTCAAATGAAGTGGTCAAGAGTATACTTAATGCAGGATGAAGGTCTTTAATTTGATTTGAAAAATGAGCAGTGGCACCTTTTAAGGTATAAGTTTCATCCAATTCGCGGGTATAAACGGTATTTCCTCGCTTTACCTCAATGTCTATATGGTTACCTTTTGCTTCAATTGCAGGAATAAGTTCAATTACTCCAGCTGTATAAATTTCTTTAATGGCATTTGAGATGCGTATTTTGTTTGTGTTAAGCTCACCTTTTAATAAGGATGAATCCTCACGAATTGCACTCGCGGCACTTACCTTCGTAAAAAAACTATTCGTAATGTCTGAAATAGCAGTTGTGTCTAGATCGAAGTAATACCTCTTGTTCATTTCTAGGTATTCAAGTTCTTTTGCTACTTGCTCCTTGGGTTTCAATATTGCAAAGTCAAAAGGAGCAATCAGATCTTCATGTACCCAAGGTTTCCCTTTCTGGAATTCATATTTAAACTTACTATCCTTTGGAAAGATAAAAACAATCAAGACCATAGCAGATAGAAATATGAAGAATTTAAAAAATCCATCATATCGGTCTCTGAAAAAATTGAATAATCTGCTCATATAGGAATCATTTTCGACTACGAAAGTAACATAAATCACTAAAATATCTAATACAGCAGCAACTCTCTAAAGGGTAGCTTCTTTTGAGGAGTAGGTTTCCTCTGGCAATAGGACTGTTGATTAAGTCGTGCATAACAATGGGAGTATACTGTTTCTGAAATAGAACTTAAATAATTAATTTCGCCTAGAATTAATTAGAAAAATTACTCATCGAAAATAAAGAACTATGAATAGAGAAGTATATATCGTTTCTGCAGTGAGAACTCCAATGGGGAGCTATGGCGGAGTATTGTCTAGTGTGCCTGCTACTAAGCTAGGCGCTACTGCAATAAAGGGAGCATTAGAGAAAGCAGGAATAGATGCTAAAGAAGTACAAGAAGTTTACATGGGTAACGTATTGCAAGCAAACTTAGGACAAGCACCTGCAAGACAAGCTGCTATATTTGCAGGAATTGGTCAGAATGTACCGTGTACTACCATTAATAAAGTATGCGCCTCAGGTATGAAGTCAATTATGTTAGCGGCACAAAGTATAATGACGGGTGACAATGATGTAGTAGTTGCAGGTGGGATGGAAAACATGTCAGCAGTGCCTTACTACATGGAAGATACAAGATGGGGAGCTCGCTTAGGTAATAAAACAGTAGTAGATGGTTTAGTTAAAGATGGCTTAACCGATGTATACAACAATTACCATATGGGAAATGCTGCTGAGCTTTGCTCGGTAGAATGCGAAGTAACTCGAGAAGATCAGGATGATTACGCAATTGCTTCCTACGAGCGATCTGCAAAGGCTTGGGCTGATGGTAAATTTGCAGAAGAAATTGTTCCTGTAGAAGTCCCACAACGAAGAGGAGATGCTCTTATTGTAAACGAAGACGAAGAGTATAAAAACGTAAAAATGGATAAAATCCGAAGCTTACGTCCTGTTTTCCAAAAAGAAGGTACCGTAACTGCTGCCAATGCTTCTACCCTAAACGATGGTGCCTCTGCATTGGTGCTTATGAGCAAAGAAAAAATGGAAGCACTAGGCTTAAAAGCAATTGCGAAGATTGTTTCTTATGCCGATGCAGCTCAAGAACCTGAACGATTCACAACTGCTCCATCTTTAGCACTTCCTAAAGCGCTAGATAAAGCAGGATTAAAAACAACAGATGTTGATTTTTACGAATTAAACGAGGCTTTTGCTGTAGTAGGTATTGCCAATAATAAAAAAATGGGATTAAACCCTGAAAAAGTTAATGTTAACGGTGGAGCAGTTTCTTTAGGTCATCCACTTGGAAACTCAGGATCTAGAATCATCGTGACGTTAATCAACGTATTAAAACAAAACAATGGTAAGTTAGGTGCTGCAGGAATCTGTAATGGAGGCGGTGGAGCATCTGCGCTAGTTATTGAAAACGTATAATTAACCAAAGTGGGTCGCAAAATTAGCGGCCCACTTTTATTTTTCTCATACCATTTATTGATGAAATACGGTGTTTGTAATCTTAGTGTAGTTCCTTGTAGAGCAGAAGCGAGTGATAAAAGCGAGATAGTTACTCAATTACTTTTTGGAGAACTATTAAAAGTTTATGAAAAAAAGCAGAGCTGGTTTCGTGTAAAAACACAGCCCGACGGATACGAATGCTACGTGGATGAGAAACAGTTTGAACTGATTGAAGAAGATGAATTCCAACGTTTAAAAAAACTCAAGCCATTTATATCTTCTGATTTAGCGCAGGTAGTAACGAGAATATCAGATCATCAAATCATACCAATAGTATTGGGTAGTACTATTTATGAGTTAAAAAACCAAGAGTTTACAATTGGCAATGAAGTTTACCACTTTGAAGGCAATACCTTTAACCAAAATGTAAATATCCCGAAAGTACAACTAAAAGAGAACGCCTTTATGTATTTGAACGCACCATACCTATGGGGCGGAAGATCTCCTTTTGGAATCGACTGTTCGGGCTTTGTGCAATTAGTGTACAAAATGAATGGAGTAGACCTACCGCGAGATGCATCTCAGCAATCTAAAATAGGGCAAACACTTTCATTTATAGAGGAAGCAGAGGAAGGCGATTTGGCCTTTTTCGATAACGATGAAGGCGCTATTATTCACGTAGGCATTATGTTAGAAAATAATCGAATCATTCATGCTTCCGGTAAAATTAGAATTGATCGAATTGATCATCAAGGTATTTATAATGTAGATACCAAAACCTACTCTCACCGTTTACGCTTAATTAAGTCTGTAATTTAATATGGTGAAGAATTGTTGTTTATTCCTACTTATACTTATTTCCGTAGCTTTTTACAGCTGTCAAAAACAAACTATTGCAGTAAGTAGCAGTCCTGTCAAAACAACAAGTGCAAAGAATATTAGAAGAGTGGCTCAAGAAAAGAAAGAGCCCACAACAAAAATAATTGATAGCCCGCTAAAAGTAGAGGAAAAAGGTGTTGATTCACTTGCCTACCTTCGAAAAAAATATGCTCCATTATTAAGCACCGATCAAGATAGCATAATCAACTTATTACTTTACAAAGCAATAGACGATTGGATGGGCACACCTTATAAATATGGAGGAACATCTAAGAAAGGAGTTGACTGTTCTGGATTCACTGCAGCAGTTTATAATTCTACCTACCAAATACTACTAGCCAGAAGAGCTGCAGATATGTATAACATGGTCAACGAAAAAATACAAAAAGGTGATCTAAAAGAAGGTGATTTAGTATTCTTCGATATAGGAAGACGAGAATTATCTCATGTCGGGGTATATTTAACGAATGGAAAGTTTGTTCACGCTTCTACATCAAAAGGAGTAGTGATTAGTGATTTAGAAATGGATTATTATAAAAAGTATTTTCGCTCTGGCGGAAGAATTATTAATTAAACAATAAATAAAATTATGAAAACGAAAAAGATTTCTTTGACAATTTTAACAGCTTTATCATTTGTTGCGTTGGTTGCATGTGGCGCACAGTCAGGTACAGAAAAAACAAATGAGGAAACTACCACAACTGAAACAACTAATGAAACTCCCGCTACAGTAGTTACAGAAAAAGCGCCTGTTGCGGAAACTCCAGCGGTGAAGGAAGAAGGTATTTTTGCGGAAATTGTTACCACCAAAGGTTCTATTTTTATCCAATTGGCTTATGAAAAAGTACCGATGACGGTAGCTAATTTTGTTGGCCTTGCTGAAGGAAAAATCGAGAACAACTCTAAAGCATTGGGTACTCCATATTATGATGGTATCATTTTTCACCGAGTAATACCTAACTTCATGATTCAAGGTGGAGATCCAACAGGAACAGGAATGGGTGGCCCAGGTTACAAATTTAGAGATGAGATTGATGCTACCTTGCGTCACGACAGAGCGGGTGTATTATCTATGGCGAATGCTGGTCCTGGAACCAACGGAAGCCAGTTTTTTATCACGCATAATGAAACACCTTGGTTAGATGGAAAACACACCGTATTTGGGTACGTTACAAAAGGTCAAAATGTAGTAGATGCAATCCAACAAGGAGACACAATTGAAACCATTAAGATTACTCGAAAAGGAAAAGATGCAAAAGCATTTGACGCAGCAAAAACGTTTGAAGAGATGCGCTAATCGCTGTAATTAGTAAATAAAAAAAGCCACCGATTGGTGGCTTTTTTTATTTACTATAATTTGTAGTTAATTGATTGCTTCCATTATTTTCTGCTTTGTCTCTCTACATTTATTTTCACCTGCTCGAAGTGCAATCAAAAGTATTTTAGCCTCCCTATCAAATTTCTTTTTATGCATTTTAATTTCCTTTGTAAGCGCAGGCAGTACTTTCAAAATGGTAGAAACGCTTTTTACCCTATTGCTAATTTTTGCCATAATTACTTCTAAAAACTGAAGTGTCTTTGCAACCTGCTTTAACTTTTCAATTTCTTCATCTTCCTGCACAAAGTAAATTAAGGATTTTAAATAATACGCTACGGAGTCATCAATGCAAGACTTAAATAAAATAATGCTCTCATCAATATCCTCATTAAATTTTTCTAAAAGAGCACATAACTTGACATTCAAAACGTCTATGCTCTCCGTGCCATCTTTGCCAAAACCTTCCTCTACTTCCGAAATAATCTCCATTTGTGTTCGAGCACCTGTATACAACTCATTTAAAAGATATTCCATCTCCTTATAAGTTGCAGCAATGTTTTGATATGCTGAAGTCCCTAGATCTATCTGTTCTGTAAACAATTCCTCTTTTTTACTCTCCATCTGGGTAGGTTTTTATCTTAACAATCAATACTAAGTCTGTAGTATAACACCTAATATAAGAAAAAATAAAAATCAGTGTGAATTAAAAAAGATTAAATAATGCTGCTGCATAAATATAGTAGCGCGCAAACCGTGTTAAACCAAATAGCGCTAACAAAGGGAATGGATACCTCACCATACCAGCAGTCATGCACACAGGTGAAAAAGGTAGCGGAAATAATGCGGCGAAAATAACCACAAAGCCACCCCACTTCCTTATCATATCAAAGTGAGCTAAAAATTTGTGCTGTATATACTTTTGAACAGCATGTACTTTACCAATATACTTGCCTATTAAATAGGCAATCATTCCGCCTAGGTAAGAAAGGACAGCTAATAATAATAGAAAGGTGTATGGGTCTTCCTTACCTCCTGCCCATACAATGAATAGATCAGGAGGGATGAGTCCCAATATAATTTCTGATAACGTAAAGAACGTAAGAATTGCCTCATCACTAAAATTGGAGAACATTGCCTGCATGGCATCATCAACATTGATCACATATTTATTAAGTGCAAGCAAACCCACAACAAGCACTCCTATACCTAGCAGCACTCGGATAGTGTGCTTCAGTAAAAATGGATACAAACCTGTACGTCTATAATATATATGGTACAATAACATTTTGTGCTTAAAGCTGCGGTTATTTTCAGCGACTTCTTTCTTCATTTCAGATTCTTAGAAAAACTAGGCGCAAATGTAATGCAAAAATGAATGATAAGCTCCTAGGATTGTGTGAACAAATTATAAAAATGGCTGTTCCTACAAGCATGAATACACCATTATCAATAGCCGCTTTCCCGCTTTCTCTGGCTGTTTTGCCTGGGGAACTTGTTCCACTTCACTTATTCGAAAATCGATATCGACAATTACTTATTGACCTAGAGGCCGGAGTGAATGAGTTTGCAATAATTTATAGTGCCCATGGGCAGATGGCAGAAGTAGCTACCATCGTATCTATTGAGTCAGTTGCCACTAGATATGAAAATGGCACATCTGATATTATAATAAAAGGAGAAAGGCTAGTAAAAGTAACAGACTTCTACCCAAAGTGGAAAGACAAACTTTACCCTGGAATATCTTTTGAGAAATTGCCAATTAATGATTCCATAGAAGAAAAAACAATGCATCTTTTCAGTGAACACCAGCATAAAAAAGAAGGGAATTCAGTTAATCCAACTACTATTTATGAATTAGCTCTAAAGCTAAATCTTACTCAAGAACAACAACTAAAATTAATTAGTGCTGACTCTAGTGCAATTCGAAACCAAATTATCAGGAGTGCTCTGCAATTTGAAGATAAAATCCATCATCAAATAGAGTTACTGAATGGTAATTATCACTTAAACTAATACTGGTCTGTTCCCATCATTACTAATGTACACGCCTCAAATGCATCAATCCCTTGGTCAATAGCCGATTGCATAAATGCGTCATTTTCAGTACCGGGATTAAAGATTAATCGTTTGGGCTTTATGGTATTTAGTACATAATCCATGTATGCCGCTTGATTTTTTGGACCGACATAAAGCGTTACGGTATCTATACCTTCATGGGGTTCTAGCGCTTGAGTAATCGGGTTACCTGCCACTTCTCCGTCTTTAAGACCTATCGCTACTACAGGATGGCCATTGGTCGTTAATTGATGTATACATCGGTAACTGTATCGAGTTGGATTGGTGCTTGCGCCAATCACCATTGTTTTTTTGCCATTTTCCATAAAGTAAAATTAATCAATGTAAATAACACCAGAGCTGATTTGAGGTATCTGCTAAATGTAAAGTAAGAAGTAATAGATAAAGATATTAAAATCATTATTTTTCCAGCTTGAAACAAAGCGCATCATAAAGTATATGTTAAGCATCTGCATACCGGTTTACAATTTCGACGTCCGACCACTAATCAATGCGCTAGAAAAGCAGATCAGTGCAATTGAAACTCCAGTTAACTTAATCCTTATCGATGATGGATCTGAGCAAGTGCACCATTTAGCAAATGCTTCAGCGGCTGTAAACCATCAATACATTCGGTTAGAACGTAATATCGGGCGAGCCAAAATCAGGAACTTATTTTTAAACTATACTGATGCTGAGTTTCTCCTATTTCTAGATTGTGATGTAATAACACCTCCAAACTTTATACAGACGTACTTAACAGTAATCCGAAAAACCAGCCCTAAAGTAATGTGTGGTGGAAGAATTTATCCTGACGCTATCGCCGATCGTTCGAAACTTCTAAGCTATCGTTATGGTATTTACAGAGAGAGCAAACCTTTAGAAGAAAGAAAACAAAACCCGAATGATAGCTTTATGACCAATAATTTTGTAGTTCAAAGCGACATTCTTAGGCAGTTTCCCTTTAATGAAAGTCTTTCAGGATACGGACACGAAGACACCTTATTGGGTTTTGAGTTGAAGAAAGCCGCGATTAAAATTACCCACATAGAGAACCCTGTTATTAATGGCGATATTGAAACGAATGCGGTCTATTTAGAGAAAACAAATCAAGCCATAGCTAACTTAGTTCAGATTGTCAATTCAATAGAATCTCGAGAAGCGTTTACCCAAAGTGTGCGATTGCTACGCGTTTACTTTTATTCACTCAATGCAGCTTCTAGGGCGTTTTTAATATTAACCTTCCAGTTATCAAAAAGGCTGATTGTACGTGCACTCTTATCAGGAAAAGCTCCGATATGGCTATTTGATTTTTATAAACTAGGAATGTTGGGAGAGAAAGTAAGAGGAAAAAACAGGGTGCAACTCACTAAGTAGAGACATTTCGAGCTAATTCATTTTGAATTTTCTTTTTTAAGCCAACTTAACGCTTGATCTTTTCATTAAATGGGATTGTCTTCGCTTCACTTCGCCCATCCCGAAAGGGAGAGCCTTGCAGCAAAAAGCTTCCATCAATTTTCAATTGATGACTTTTTTATTTTGGACCTTCACGTTGAAGTAAACTTCACGTTTGATCCAAAATAAAAAAGCTCCTCGACAAGTCGAGGAGCTTTTTGCTGCGGAGAAAGAGGGATTCGAACCCCCGATACCTTTCAGTATGCTGGTTTTCAAGACCAGTGCATTCAACCGCTCTGCCATTTCTCCGCGGCAAAAGTACCAAAGCATTTTATTTTACAAAGCATTTTTTAATTTTTTTTTTGAATTTCTTGATTTTGAATTTTAGTACTTTTATAAAATGAAAAAAATAGTTATTCTAAGTATACTGTTAATCCTTATCTTACCTAAAATCGATGCAAAAGTAAATGCTGTATTTAATTATGGTAAATTTCAAAATAAGGATCAAAAAAGCTATGTCGAAGCCTATTTAAGCATAAAAGGCAGTAGTTTGGTTAAAGTTAAGTCAGCTGATAACACCTTTAAAAGTGAAGTTATTGTTTCTTACATCATTACCAATGATAGTAGTGAAGTAGTGGCTTTTAAGAAATTTAAAATGTCTACCCCTGACCTTACCGACTCTTCGCAATCCGTTGATATTATTGATGTAAAACGGTTAGTTGTCCCTAATGGAAACTATAAGTTTGATTTAATTATCAATGATGCACACACGAGTACTATTGACTTTGAGACAAAGTTTGACCTCGTTATGGATTTCAATTCAAACCCCATTGAGTTTAGCTCCATCGAATTGGTCGATCAATACATCAAAACAAAAAAAGAGAATGATTTTTCTAAAGCAGGATTTGACATTTATCCTAATGTAGCTAGTTTTTACGATTTAGATAAAAGTGAACTGAGCTTTTACACCGAATTATATGGAACGAAAAGTTTAGGCGATAGCACTCCATTTCTTTTTGAGTTTGCTATAATTGAAGAAGCTACTGGCAAGGTTGCATTTAATTTAAGAGCCGTATCTAAACTGATAGCAGAAAAAAAACATGTCCTTTTGAAAAACTTTGATATTTCAAAACTTCCAAGCGGTAACTTCAGGCTCTCAGTTAA
>CBFHLF010000076.1:0-10722 GCA_965656555.1 uncultured Acidiluteibacter sp.
GATTCACTTTCTATTGGAGGTAATCATTTGATTCATACGATTAGAAGGAATTTCGATATGAATATTTTGTTATTCAATAACGAAATTTATGGGCTAACCAAAGGGCAATATTCACCGACATCCCCAGAAGGAAAAGTAACCAAGTCTACACCTATGGGATCATTAGACCATCCATTTAATCCACTGGCATTATGTTTAGGTGCTGATGCAACTTTTATTGCCCGCGCAATGGATCGAGATGTAAAACACTTGCGTGAAGTATTGACTCGTGCCAATGATCATGTGGGGACTTCATTGTTAGAAATCTACCAAAACTGCAACGTTTTTAATGATGGAGCTTTTGAAATCTACACCGATAAAGGCAGTAAAAAGGAAGAAGCGCTCTTTTTAGAAGAAGGACAGCCGCTGGTATTCGGTGCGGATAACAGTAAAGGAATCATACTTAATGGTGGTCATCCGAAAGTGGTTTCATTATCGGACGGACAATACAGTTTGGAGGATTTATGGATTCACGACTCTTCAGATCGATATAAAGCACAATTGTTAACTACATTCTTTGATAACCCTTCTTTAGAAGGCCATTTGCCACGTCCATTTGGGGTGTTTTATGCTGCAGATCGTTTTCGATATGAGGAAGCGTTAAAAGATCAATTGGATTTAGCAGTAGAGAAAAAAGGGGCTGGAGATTTAGATGCCTTATTGAGTGGAAAAAATACGTGGACCGTTTCTTAAAATAAAAAACCAACACTTGCCTTAAAATTAGCTAGGTCATGAAAAAATAGTCTTCGGTATAAATTATAAGATTCAATATAGTTTCCTTCTTCTATCATTGGTCTAAACCAACCCATTTTTCTAAACTGTATAGGGAATAAAAAATTTGCTCCGGCTGATACTGCTAGTCGATTAAAAAATACCTTTTGCTTTCCTATCGAAATACCAGCACTAATCAGTGAGTTTTCTAATGTAGCTGATACAATCCTTTCATTTCCATAAGAATAGGATGTAGTTAGAGATTCGGATCTTGTGAAGTTGATATTTTTATGTTCTAGTATAACACCAAAATAACTTCCTAGAGGTGATGCCACATTTCGATACTTTCTGTATTCAATACTAGTTGAATTGACCTCGATTAGTCCATATATATTTTCTAATAGATTTTTAAAGTCAATTTCTTCCACTCCATTTGTAAATCTATAATCCATTATTGTGGAATATTTTTGCAATGAAATAAGAACAGAGGATCTATTATTAATGCATACTTCAAGTCCTAAACCTAAAGTTTTATTAAAGCTGGTTATACCTGAAGTTTTATCTTTTGTTGGTTCATTTAAGCTGCTTCTGGTAAGAAATGTACCATGTACAATAAAACGCTTACCAAGGTAGCCAGGAATGTTCTGACTTAAAACTGGTATAACTGAAAAATAAATTAACAGTATGATAAAGAGGTTCTTGAAGCTAATCACTTGATTTTTTTCGTTTTATTTGAAGAAACGTGTTATATATATGGCTTTTCACAAAATCGTTATTAAAGATACCATTTTGGCTATGGTTTGCTTCAAGTACGGTTTTTCCAGTATTTATGTTCCCAATTACAGCACGAAATTCGGTCGTAGTTTTAGCTGTGAAAAGAGATCCAATGTAGAGAGGAAGACCAAATATACTCAATGTACTTATGGCGACGTGGCTAGCTTTTAGTTTTCTTGTGCTTTTCTTCTTAATTACATTAATCCAAGCGAAGTATTCACACCCGTAAGTAGATTCAATACCTTCTGTAAATTGTATTGAATAGGGTAAAATTTGAACTTTCTTATGACTGTTCAATTCATATATCCAGTTATGTAATCTATTAATGTCATTTAGTTGATTGATCAAATTATTGTTAGTGTCGCTCTGGTAAAAATAGGTTGTTTTAAGATTTAAGGTTTGCGCTATCTTATTGGTAGTTTCTCTCAACTCCTCTTGTGATTCTTTCAGCTTTTCTAAGCTATTATTTATGGCACCTATTTTACTTATACTATAGAAAGAGACATCGACCATTATGAGGTGTTGTGCACCTATTGATTGACCATGATTTCGTGCTTTTCTTATTTCCATTTTTGTTTTAGAACTATTTAACTCACTGCTATTTTTTAACAAGTTAAAGTGATTCTCTTCATTATAAATCTTTTGGTAAAGGGATTTAAAGTCAGGATCCTCAAGAAGGTCAGTAAAAATAAATCGGTCAAACTTGATCATTCTGTCTAGCCGCTTCTGATTGTGTTTTATCTTCGCTTGCAACTGATACAGTTCATATCTAGATATTCCGTATTTGGAAGTGTCTATACCCTTGTAAGGGTCAATTGCTTTTAATTCATTGTATTTATTGATTATAGAGTCTTTTTGTTGCTTTTCGAAGTAGTAGCTGAGGGGTGTTTCATTTTTGTGTATTTGGGTTCTCAGTGCTTCCTCAAGTAGTGTATTTAAATAGTCATTACCCTTATGCTCCTTATTTAATAGGTAAAGTTGCTTCACTACTATCGATGACAATTCTTCTGAAGTAAAATTGTTGAAGATTTGAACAGATTGGTTATACTCTTTTAGCCACCTCTTATTCTTCTTAAAAATATAATAGGAATAATAGCTTTTATATCTTGAGATGGCATACATGATATAAGCCATATTCTCTTTTAAGAAAATATTATTGGGGTACTTCTTTTGGAGGTAGTAATTTTCTAGTAGACCAATAGCATAATTTCTGTTTATCGTATGAAGAATAAGTTGTTCAAATTTTACTAAATCTAGGCAATAAAGAAAAGTTTCACTCGGACCTTCAATTGAGCGCTTAGTCTGTTCTTTCTGTTCTTCCTTTTGTTGCAGTTCTGATATACTTTCTGTTAGGTCTTGATCTATGCTATTTGCAGTGACACTGTCTTTAGCTGCTTTAGTAGTTTTATTGCTTATTTTAAGAAGGTTTGCGGAAAGATCAATTAAGTGCACTTTTTTCATAAAAGCGGTGTCCATTAGCATTCTTTCGAATTTTTCAACTAACGGGATTACTTCTTTTGAGTTGAGCCGATCTTCCCTAAAATCAAGACTTGATGTTTTTATCAATTCCACTGCTTCTTTTTCGGCAGCGGCCTTTTCCTCTTCTGTGTATATGTTTTTGAGGAATAGAGTTTCTTTAAGATTGATTGTGTGTTCTTTAGTAGATTGCGTTAATACGTTCGAGTTAAAGAATCTGTTGTGTTTATAGTTAGCAATTTGGCAAGCTAACGTAAATGCTAGCTCATTTTCATTTTTTTGTTTTGCATACAATCCAATAGGAATAAAAATGGCTCCTCTTACTGTGGTAAAAGCATTTGCATGATTTGTTTTTACGATATAGAACTTGAGCTTCTTGCTTAAAGAAGGACTATTGGTTAATAGTTTTTTTGCTATTTCGTTAATATAATTACTTACTGTGTCGTTAAACAATACAGCTCCACTTTGTAATAATTGGTCAATAAGAAAACTGTTGTTCATTAAAAGAGCTTCACTTCTCTTTTGAGAATTCGACTGTTTTTTCGTGCTAGACACTTCAAGCTGATCGTACTTTTCTCCTGTTCGCGTTATTTTTTCTACAGTTAGCTTTCCCTCTGATCTCAGTGAGGTGAAGTCTAAGTCTAAACTTTGAGCTTTTAATGCTAACCCGAAGAGAGAAGAGGCTATAAAAAAAATAAAGTTTTTTTCATCTAGATTGATTAAAGGTGTACTCTCCTACAAGTGGCATCAACCTTCCCATACCAAAAGCTCTTGGAGAGACCCTTAAAATTGGTGCAGCTTGGTAGCGTTTGTATTCATTTCTATTCACCAATTGAATAGATTTTCTAACCACTTGCTCATCAAATCCTTGACTGATAATTTCATTGCCACTTTTTGAGCATTCGATATATTGAAATAGAATCGCATCGAGTATTTCATAGTCGGGTAAGGAGTCTGAATCTTTCTGATCTGGTCGAAGTTCTGCTGATGGAGGTTTGGTAATAATGTGCTGAGGAATTATTTCTTCCTCTCGGTTGATATATCTGCACATGTCAAAAACTTCTGTTTTATACACATCTCCTATTACCGCTATTCCTCCACACATATCGCCATACAAGGTTCCATATCCTACCGCCATCTCACTTTTATTAGAGGTGTTCAATAGAATATTTCCAAATTTGTTGGATAACGCCATGAGTAAAACTCCTCGAGCTCTCGCTTGAATATTCTCTTCCGTTACATCTTCTTTTAATCCCTCAAATACTTCGGATAGTGTGTTTTCAAAAGAACTGACAATTTCTTTTATCGGAAGGATTTGGTAAGGACTATTGAGGTTATTACATAAAGCAATAGAGTCTTCCAACGAATGGTCAGAAGAATATTTCGATGGTAATAAAACACTCATGACATTTTCACTACCTAATGCTTCCGCTGCAATAGCAAGTGTCAGTGCTGAGTCTATACCTCCGCTGAGGCCAATTACCGCTTTAGTAAAATTAGATTTTTGAAAATAATCGCGAACGCCCATAACCAGAGCTTGGTGCATTCTAGCTATTTTTTCTAAAGGTTTAGAGAATGTAGCATCTGTTAACTCATCAATGGAAATTATTTGATTGGCCGATTCGAAGTAAGGTAATTCAACTGCCTTTTCACCATCAGCATTTACTACGCAAGAACCTCCATCGAAAATAAGTTCCGTCTGTGCTCCTACATGGTTGATATATACGATTGGTAGTTGGTATTTCTTTGCATTCCAAGCCAATACTTTATGCCGCTCTTCTTGTTGTTTGTATGAAAATGGAGAGGCAGCTATGTTAATCATGAAATCAGCCTGATTCATATCCAATACTTCTGTTGGAGATGTACTGTATTTCATATCACCATCGATATTCCACAAATCTTCACAAATGGTGATTGCTATTTTTTTGTTCTTGTAGCTAATCAAATGATATTCACTTCCTGATTCAAAGTATCGATTTTCATCAAATACATCATAAGTAGGGAGCAGCGTTTTGTGATGAATAGACTGTATCATACCTTCCGCTAAAAAAAAGGCTGAATTATGTAACCTTTTTCCTCGCTCTAGTTGGCTTCTACTCGGTGATCCTACAATTGCTGCTATTCCTTCACATGCTTTTGCTATTGCATTGATCGCATTCTCACAATCGGAAATGAACGATTCAAATTCTAAAAAATCTTTGGGTGGATAACCGCAAACTGCTAGTTCAGCAAATACAACTAAGTCTGCACCTTGCTGTTTAGCATGTTTAATTTCTTGTATGATTTGATGCGTATTCGATTTGAAATTACCGATGTGGTAGTTCAATTGCGCTAATGCTATTTTCATGAAATGTAATCAGATAGTAAACTGATGGAAAGAGCGTTTTAAAAAATCAGTCCAATGTTCAGTGCTAAGTAGTTTGAAATCGCCTTTAATTCATCAGGGTTTGGATTTCCGTTTTGTTTGTTAAAGTCTTCGAAATTATCTTGCGCATCTTTACTATAAATGTTGGTTAAACCATTATTAAAAGTTAATCCAACAAGAATTGAGGTGCTTCCAGATATGTTGTATTCCATGCCTGCTCCAAAAATGATAGCACCTCTAAATAATGCCATTTCATTAGATCTATTTTTATCCGATTCAGTTACTCCATTAACGGTAGTTTCACCACTTGCCTCATAATTTATTCCAAGTCCTAAACCAAACTGCCCATAGTATGTGATGTAACCAATTTGATTTGTTTTTAATTTTATAGTAAGTGGGATTTCAACATACTTAGCTTTGTAGGTATCATCAATATCAAACACCCCCGCTTCGTAGTTGGATGACCCTCCAAGCGTAACTGATTCTACCCCTGTAGAAAATGAGTATCGTTCAGAGATATTAAAGTCAGCAATTACCCCGTAATTAAACCCAAAATTCACACCGTCTCTTTCTAGCCCATTCGCATCAGCTTTTAACCAATGGATGTTAGGTGAAGCTTTAAAACCAAGTTGGAATTTTGATTGGGCCATCATGGCTACACTAAAAAGAATACAAGCGGTTAATAGCGTAATCTTTTTCATAATTTTGAAGTTTAGAAGTTGATTAATTAATTCAATTACAATATTAATGGGTTTTTGTTTAAAAACAACGTTTAAGACGGCACTTTATACAGTGCTACTTTTTTTTCTGTTAAGTGGCTGTGAATCAAATTTGCCGCAAGTTGACGTTGCTCAAATCGATTTGTCATTAGAAGTTGACCGATTAGACCAATCCTTGAACCAATTTGCTGAGAGCGGTTTGAATCAAGATGAACTCAAGCAATTGAGAGCAAACTTTCCTCAGTTTTTACCCTTATTTATTCAAGGAGCAATTCGAGTTGCGGGGCCAAATGATAGTATTACGGCTTTAGGACTATCACAGTTTGTTACCGATAAGAATATTAGATTACTGGCGGACACTGTTCAATTAAAGTTCTCTGATTTTTCAGAAATAGAACAGGAATTAACTGATGGATTTAAGCGATATCACCATTATTTTCCGGATGCAGTAATTCCTAAAATTGTAACGTTCTATTCAGGGTTTAATTATGCTCAAATGGCTGACGATAGTTTACTAGCTATAGGGCTCGATATGTATCTAGGTGCAAATTCATCATATTATCCAAAATTAGGCTTTCCGCAATACCGCTTCAGAAATATGGATGCAGAGCAAATTCCGGTCGATGCCATATATTCATGGATAACTACGGAGTATGAGCTGCCAAATGGAAGTAATTTACTTCAGCAAATGGTTTATTTTGGAAAAGTTCATCTTGCCCTGAATTACTTTTTGCCTGATGTTCCCCAATACCGTAGCTTTGGCTATACCGAAGAGCAGTTAGCATGGTGTTTATCTAATGAAGCTGAAATTTGGAGTTTTTTGCTCGATCAGGAAATGATGTACACCAATGACAATACAACCATCCGAAAATTTATCGGGGAAGGACCATTTACCGCTGGTTTTTCAGAAGAAGCGCCTGCTAAGCTTGGTCATTTTATCGGTTGGCGAATTGCTCAAGCTTACATGAATTCAAATAGTCAAGTCAGTTTAAAGCAATTGTTATCCAATACAGACGCACAACAAATTTTAAATCAATCAACTTATAAACCAAATAGATAATGGCAGTAAAAAATAGATCAACCATCGCATTTAATGTTGGTATGGATGAAAATAGTATCCCTGAAGAAATATCTTGGTCAGCAGAAGGTTCAGAAAAAGGGGACCAACAGGAAGCAAAAGCGATGATGATCGCACTTTATGATGAGAAAGAGGAAAACACTTTGCGAATTGATCTGTGGAAAAAAGATTTAATGGTGGAGGAGATGATGAAGTTCACTTGCCAAAACATAATTACTTTGGCTGATTCCTTTGCAAGGGCTACAGGAGAAGAGGCATATGCAGAAGAGATTCGTGAATTTGGTAAAAGTATCGCTGTAAAAATGGGGGTGTTAGGACCAAAAAAATAATTATTCCTTAAGAACGTTGAAAAAAGGAAACATAAATTATAATTTAGCAGACAAATCTCGACCAATCAAGGATGTCAAAAGAAGAAAAAAAAGTCGCCAGAAAGAGTATACGAACTTCTTACATTTCAACTGTAATTAGCATTTCGTTAGTACTTTTTATGCTTGGTTTGTTGGGTCTTATTGTGTTAAATGCACAAAAATTATCAGACCATGTAAAAGAGAATATTGGTTTTTCTATTTATCTCAACGAATCTGTAACACATGAGGCTGCTGCAAAATTGCAAGCACAACTAGAAAAGCAACCTTATGTGAAACGGACACAGTTTATTAATAAGGAAGAAGCGGCTAAGATCTTACAACAAGACTTAGGAGAAGATTTTGTTAAATTTTTAGGATTTAATCCATTGCTAGCCAGTATTGATGTAAATATGAATGCTGCTTATGCACACCCAGATAGCATAGGGTGGATTGAGGCAGATCTTTCTCGAAACACTCAAATTAAAGAAGTTTCTTATCAGAAGGATTTGATTTCTGCAGTGAATAAGAATGTTAGAAAGATTGGCTTTATATTACTTAGTTTTAGTGTTCTATTGTTAGTTGTAGTGATCGCGTTAATTAATAACACGATTCGGTTAGCAATATATTCTAAGCGATTTTTGATTAAAACAATGCAGCTCGTTGGAGCAACTGGAGGGTTTATTCGCCGTCCATTTGTATGGAGAGGTATTGTAAACGGGTTTGTGAGTGCACTAATTGCGATTGCGCTTTTATCAGGAGTTATTTATTCCGTTGCGCAGAATATGCCTGATATTATAGACTTAAACGATGTAGAGCTATATGCTATTTTAGCAAGTGGGGTAATACTACTTGGGATTGTTATTTCTTGGGTTTCTACCTCTTTAGCAGTTCGTAAATTTTTAAGAATTCAAAGCACCGATTTATACTAAACAGTTATGGAAAATAAACAAGACGAATTTGCTTTCGGCAAGAAGAACTATCAACTACTGATTGCATCAGCAGCAATTGTTTTATTGGGCTATATTTTAATGTCTGGTGGTGGTGCAGAAAACCCAAATGAATTTCATTATGATGAAATTTTTAGTCCGGTGCGTATTACCGTAGCGCCTATTCTTGTTCTTTCGGGTTTTGTATTGGCAATTGTAGCCATTATGAAAAAATCAGACTAATCGAATAACCTATTTTCATGGATGTTTTAGAAGCAATAATCCTCGGAATCATCCAAGGGTTAACGGAGTTTTTGCCTGTTAGCAGCAGTGGGCACATTGAATTGGGTAAGGCAATTTTGGGTGTGCAGCTAGCAGATCCTCTTCTTTTTTCAATTGTGGTACACGGTGCTACAGCTTTAAGTACAATTGTAATTTTTCGAAAAATTATTATTGACCTACTCAAAGGACTATTTACTTTCAAGTGGAACTCAGAAACGCAATATGCGTTTAAAATTATTCTCTCGATGATTCCTGTGGGGGTTGTTGGGATTTTATTTGAGGAGCAAATCGAGGAGTTATTTGACGGGAATGTGTTTTTTGTGGGATTAATGCTTTTGTTTACAGGAGTACTACTCTATTTAACTACAAGAGCAAAAGAACGAACAGGTGATGTTACTTTTAAAAATGCGTTTATTATTGGGTTGGTGCAAGCGATTGCAATCCTTCCCGGGATATCTCGCTCAGGATCTACGATAGCGGCTTCACTTCTGCTTGGGATCAATAAATCAAAAGCAGCCCAATTTTCTTTTTTAATGGTACTTCCACCTATTTTGGGGACACTATTATTAAAAGTGTTAAAGTTTATAGAGGTTTCAGGTACAGCTGAAGAAGCCGTTTCAATGACTTCTCCTATGATTCTGTCAGTAGGTTTTGCAGCAGCCTTTATCTCCGGTTTGTTTGCTTGCCAATGGATGATTAGAATCGTCCGAAATAGCAAGCTACAGTACTTTGCATATTATTGTTTTATAGTTGGTGCAATCGCTATTGGATATACATTTTTAGGAGCATAAAATTATGGATAACCCTTACTTAGAAGGCGAAGTACTACTAATTGACAAACCGCTCGAATGGACTTCTTTTGATGCAGTGAAGAAAGTAAAGAACGGCCTTCGGAAAAAGTATCAGCTAAAGAAAATTAAAGTTGGTCATGCAGGTACTCTTGATCCACTTGCATCAGGGCTCTTAATCATTTGTACCGGTAAAAAAACCAAGATTATTCAGTCTATTCAGGCACAAGCAAAAGAATACACTGGAACCATAAAGCTTGGTGAAACAACACCAAGTTATGACTTGGAAACAACCATAGATGCTACGTATCCGATAGATCACATAACATCGGATTTAATGCAAGAAGCTGCGGGTTCTTTTGTAGGTGAAATCGACCAAATGCCTCCTGATTTTTCAGCAAAAAAAATCGACGGACAACGTGCGTATACCCTTGCCAGAAAAGGAGAGAAACCAAAACTAAGTGCTAAGAAAATTCAGATTTATTCATTTGATATCGATACCAAGGACTTTCCTTATGTGCACTTTCGAGTAGCTTGTAGCAAGGGAACCTACATTCGTTCATTGGCGCATGATTTTGGAGCCGCTTTAAAAAGCGGAGGACATCTCACCGCACTCAGACGAACCAAAATCGGAGACTACCACGTAGATGACGCATTGGAAATTGACAATTTTTTTGCTTCTCTCCGAACAATTTCAGCATGAAACGATTTAAGTTTTAATTCTTAACTTTGCACTCGCAAAAATTGACTCCATAATTTAATACTATACAGATGAAGTTATCCAAGTTCAAGTTTGAGTTACCCCAAGAATTACTAGCAGAACGACCTGCAGAAAATAGAGATGAGTCCCGATTGATGGTGGTTCATAGAGAAACGGGTGAGATCGAGCATCGGATGTTTAAAGATGTTCTTGAGTACTTTGACGAAGGAGATGTCTTCATCATGAATGATACGAAGGTTTTTCCTGCTCGTTTATATGGTAATAAAGAAAAAACTGGAGCAAAAATTGAAGTTTTCTTATTGAGAGAACTCAATAGAGAGAGCTTATTGTGGGATGTATTGGTAGATCCTGCACGTAAGATTAGAATTGGAAATAAGTTATATTTCGGTGATGATGATTTGGTTGCAGAAGTAATTGACAATACTACTTCAAGAGGGAGAACGCTACGTTTCTTATTCGATGGATCTCATGAGGAGTTTAAGGCAATAGTAGAACG
>CBFHLF010000077.1:0-10661 GCA_965656555.1 uncultured Acidiluteibacter sp.
TCTTAGTCAGTTTTTAATCCAAAAAAGTGATTTTATTCAGTTTCTGAAGCTCCTAAAGAACCTAAAACCTAGATAGATTAACCCGCAATAGCTTTTGCTGCTATAAAGGCAGTCGTCCAAGCAGATTGAAAGTTAAATCCTCCGGTAACAGCATCAATATTCAGAACTTCTCCTGCAAAATAAAGACCGGGGACCACTTTACTTTCCATAGTTTTAAAGTCTACTAGCTTATTATCAACTCCTCCACAGCTCACAAATTCTTCCTTAAACGTAGTTTTACCATTCGCTGTAAAAGGCTGATCGACCAAATTATTAGCTAATCGAGTTATCTCCGCTTTGCTTAAATCTCCATAATTTTTAGTAACATCTGAAAGAGATTCTCCTATTAGAAACTCCCAAAGGCGAGTTGGTAGGTTCGTACATTTACTTTTTAAAACAGCTCTCTTGGGATGACTATTTTTATACGCACTAATTAATTCAGTGGCACTTTCCTCATCATGCTCGTAGAGCCAATTGACTGCGAAATCAAATTGATAGTTGCGTTGGTTTAATTCTCTTGCTCCAATAGATGATAGCTTTAATACAGCAGGGCCACTCATCCCCCAATGCGTAATCAATAATGGCCCTTCGGTTTCCATATTTGATTGCTTGAGCCTTACAGAAGCCATAGGAACAGATAAACCCATTAATTCAGTAATAGGGTGTTTCGGGAGATTAAATGTAAAAAGAGAAGGAATAGGTGTAATTATTTTATGCCCTAAATCTTTTATCCATTGATAGGCCAACTCTTTTGAGTTTCCTCCAGAAGCAATCACCACTTTATCTGCACTTACAGAAGCTCCATCCTTAAAGGAAATACTGAAGTGATCCTTTTCATTTATAATTTCTACAACCTCTTTCTTGGTAACAATGTCGATTCGGTGTTTCTTGCAGGCATCCAAAAAACAATCAATTACCTGCTGTGAGCTATTACTTTCAGGAAACATTCTTCCATCTTCTTCGGTCTTAAGATCTACGCCATGCTCAGCAAACCAAGCAATGGTATCAAATGTCATAAACTGATGAAACGGCCCCATCAACTCCTTTTGTCCTCTTGGGTAGTTTTGCGTCAACTCTTTAGCATCAAAACATGCATGAGTAACGTTACATCTGCCACCACCACTCACCCTCACTTTAGCAAGTACTTGGTTGGTTTTTTCATAGATGACTACCTCAGCAGAGGGCTGCTGCTCCTTAATGTTGATAGCCGTAAAAAATCCTGCTGCTCCGCCGCCTATAACAGCTATTTTTTTTGTTTTGATCACGCTGCAAATCTACTAATTGATTGCCGCAATCATAAAGGATAAAATCGTTTTAATATATTTACCAATCTTAAGCTTCATACATGAAAAAATACGTTGGTTTACTCTTTTTGGGACTTTTATCACAATTGCTCTTAATAGCATCAGAAAAAACACCTTTTCAAGAATTTGAAGCATCCTTTCCCACATACAGTATTCGAGGAATTGAACAAACCATAGAAGTTACCTTTAATGAAGACACCACAGGCACTGTAGAAATTTATTACAATGGAGCACCCGAGGTTGTATCGGTATTCCATGGTGTAGGAGAGATTCCATTTACACTTGAATCAAATAAAATCGTAACGCTCGAATACAACGGACACCTCATAGAGAAAGATATAAATCCCGTGCCATTGTGGATTTCAATCTTTCCGCCATTAGTGGCTATTTTTATTGCATTAGTATTCAAGGAGGTCGTTAGTGCTTTACTTCTAGGAATCTTTTTTGGAGCAGTCGTGCTAAACGTATACAGCGAAGGTGTGTGGGGCTTTTTATATGGCTTCATGCGAACAATTGATACGTACTTGTTAGAAGCGATAAATGACGGCGGACACATTTCCATCATCTTATTTTCTATCATAATAGGCGCTATTGTCGCCATTATCTCTAAAAATGGCGGAATGCAAGGGGTAGTTAATAAAATTTCTCCTTTTGCTAAAACGGCCAAATCAGCCCAACTGTCTACCTGGGTACTAGGAATTACCATTTTTTTCGACGATTATGCCAATACCTTGGTTGTGGGAAACACCATGCGCCCTGTAACAGATAGGCTAAGAGTATCTCGTGAAAAACTCGCCTATATTGTTGATTCCACAGCAGCACCAATTGCTGCAATTGCTTTTGTAACCACATGGATTGGTGCAGAATTGAGTTATATCGAAAGTGGAATAAATAGTATCGATGGGCTCAATGAGGGTGTTTACGCCACGTTTATTAACTCGTTAAGCTACTCCTTCTACCCTATTCTTACGTTGATTTTTATATTAATGCTCATCTTAATGAACAAAGACTTTGGCCCTATGCTAAAATCCGAAACAAGAGCACGAGAAACCGGAGAAGTCTCACGAAAGATAATTAAGAAAGACGGACAAGCAGCTAATAACGAAGCGGAAGAACTCAATATGGTAGCAGGCGCTACCAGCAAATGGTACAATGCAGCTGTGCCGATATTTATCATTATCGCCGGTACCATTATGGGCTTACTGTATACCGGATGGGATACCACAGTTTGGCATGATCAGTCGCTTACGCTCAGCAAAAAGCTTTCAGCCATTATTGGTGGAGCAGATTCCTATCAGGCCTTACTTTGGGCTTCATTACTGTCATTAATTGTTTCAGTAATGATGACAGTAAGCCAGAAAATTATGAACCTAGAGGAAACCATTCAAGCAACACTAACAGGTTTTAAAACGATGATTTCGGCCATTGTAATCCTAGTTCTGGCTTGGGGTTTGGCTAAGATTACCGACGATATGCACACTGCAGACTTTCTAACCAATTTATTGTCAGACAATGTCAGTCCGTGGTTGCTTCCTGCTATTACTTTTGTAGTAGCTGCATTGGTTGCATTTTCCACCGGTTCTTCATGGGGAACTATGGCCATTTTATACCCACTAATGATGCCTGCGGCTTGGAGTATTTGCCAAGCATCAGGCATGGATTACGCCGAATCTTTGGACATTTTTCACAACGTGGTAGCCTCTGTACTCGCAGGTTCTGTTTTAGGAGATCATTGCTCCCCTATTTCAGACACGACTATTTTAAGTTCTTTGGCGAGCTCATGTAATCACATTGATCACGTAAAAACACAAATGCCCTATGCACTAACCGTTGGGGGTGTTGCCATAGCGATAGGCATCATACCTTCTGCATTGGGTATACCTTCTTGGATTTGCTTACCTGTTGGTGTTGGAGTGTTATACCTTATTATCCGGTTTTTAGGAAAAGAAACCACAAATTATGTAATCAAAGAATAAAAGGGTTTAAAATTCTATTTTTAACGATTACTTTTGTAGTAAAATATACAATTATGAAAAGAATACTATCTCTAGTAGCCATTATCGCAATCTCATTCAACTTAGTATCCTGTGATGGTGAGGCTAAAAAACAAGCTGAACAAATTGAATCACTGAAAGCGGAAGTGATGAAAATTCATGATGATGCTATGGCAAAAATGGGAGATTTGGGCACACTTGCTGCTGAGTTAGAACAGCAAACAGCTGCAATGAAAAATGACACCACATTAATGAGTGACTCTACTGCAATAGCCACGCAATTAACAACCTATGATAATGCAATCACTGCAATTAATGATGCTAAATCAGGAATGATGGAGTGGATGAATTCCTTTAAAGCTCCTGCAGACGAAGCGAGTTTTGAAGAGAAAATGGCTTTTTACCAAGAGGAAAAAGACAAAGTGATTACCGTAATGGAAGATATCAATGCATCTCTAGAAAATGGAGCTGCTTTAAAATAAACTTGATTAATAAGTTAAGTAAGCCCTTATCAGTAAAATGGTAAGGGCTTTTCTTTTGATACAATCCTAGATTTATTTTAAAAGTATACCCCCTATTCAAACAGTTGAGCTAAAATTAATGATCGTGCTCTCGGCCTTTTATAGCATTACCATCGAATTGCTCTTCAAGCTCTTTTGCCTCTTTTTCTAGCTTGGCTAAATCTCTAGCGGATAGTAACAATTCATCTAAATTGGGTTCACCTGCATTTACCCATGCCGTGTACCACATGCTACCAACAGAAATTACCGCCTTCCGCATTCTTCTTTCTACCATCCCATTAAGCATGTTATTGTATGACATGGTATAATCAAGTGAGTACTGTTTCATCACGGACGCACCTCTATTTTCATAGACGTATTTTTGATCAGCAGGAAACTTTTTATTCAATTCCCGTTCAAAATCAAGTACCGAATCCACAGCAGCATGACTAGCTCTCACTGTCTTCCAAGCATGGGATAAAGGTGATGAGATATAGTCTGCTCTTCCAACAAAATAATTGTAATCGTCGGCGGTAAGCTCTGGAATACGAGACTCCCAAAAACCGTGGATTCCGCGTTGACCGGTTAACTGCCCGTTGTAGTTTTTAGTGGTATGTAATGGAACATGGGAATCGGCGATATAGTGGCCCAAATCAGCCGATAGATAAAGAATGCGCTCCACATTTTTATCTTTAAATGCATCTGTCAACCAATACATCATGGAATTGATGTGCCAAGGAACTATACCATAGGCCTGCAGGGTATCTTCCGTGTATTTAGCAACTGCATCAGACCACCTTTCAGGTACTGCCTCAAATGCGTCTAAGGTATCATTTCCATAATGATCAATATCGATATAATGCCGAGGTGCTTCTACTTTTGACGCGTACCTTCGTTTGTCAGGGTCTACTGCATGCTCCGAGACATAATCAACGTAACGTTTGTAAAAACCAATCATTTCAGGTGGCAAGGTAAACACCGCCATCTTGTTGATTCTAATGTGCCCAAAAAAGCCCCACGAATTAAGTGTTTTAATTGGAAATAAAACGACCATTACAACAACAGTTGCTAATATGAGGCTTCTTTTTTTCATCTTATTTCACCACTAAAGCATTGCCTTCCAATATAGGTACATGTTTGCTTAAATCCAATTGCAGACAGTAATCAATATCTTTTTCAAGGTTTAATCGTGCCAACCTTCTGCGATGAGATGAATCTTTCAAATACTGATTCAAGTCGTCCTTCGCTACTTGATACAAATGCATGCTTGCAGTCGCTGAATCGGCTAAGTTGCCGAAAAGCGGGTCTTTAATCAGTTGTTCAACTACTGCACCGGCAAAAAGGGTATCCTCCATATTGTAGCGATCTCTCCAACCGGCACATAATAAAAGAACATCTTTCTTTTGTGCCTTTAAATAATCTACCACGGCGGTAAGGTTTAGAAAAGAACCAACAATTACACGGTCGGCGGCCTTTGCTCTATTCAGTGCCTTGGTTCCATTAGTAGTCGTTAAAACTACTGTTTCACCTTTTAACTTTTCTTGCATGTAGCTGAACGGTGAGTTACCAAAGTCAAATCCTTCTATAATCTCTCCTTTCCTTTCTGCTCCAACAAAGTAGCCTTTTTCTTTATATTCTCTAGCTTCTTCTAAAGAGCTGACAGGAATAATTTCTTTTATGCCGTTATCAAAGGCCGTAACAATTGCTGATGTCGCTCTAAACACATCGATTACAACAACTACACAATTTTTATTACTATAATAAACGGGAAAAAGTGCAGGTGATAAACACACCTCCACTTTTCTTAAATGTTCTGCATCTGGATTTTCCAATCTGTCTGTTTTTAGTTGGATTTATAAAAATGGTGTTTTTGCTACAATCGCTTTAACTGCCTTATTTCTTATATCAATAAATACTTCAGTGCCCGGTTTTGCGAATTCAATAGCGACGTACGCCAAGCCCAATCCCACTTTTAAAGAAGGAGAACTTGTACCAGAAGTCACTTCACCTATTTCGTTACCATCGGCATCCATTACTTTATAATGCTGTCTTGGTATACCTCTATCTTCCATTTTAAACCCAACCAATTTCTTAGTTACGCCTTCTTCTTTTTGCTTTTTAAACGTTTCTGCATCTACGAAGTCTTTGGTAAATTTAGTCACCCATCCTAGGCCTGCTTCAATTGGAGATGTGGTGTCGTCAATATCATTTCCGTATAAGCAAAAACCTTTCTCTAAGCGTAAAGTATCTCTACAGCCTAACCCTGCCGGCATGATACCTTCACCTGCTCCTGCCTTAAAGATAGCGTTCCAAATTTTATCTGCGTGCTCGTTGTCAAAGTACAACTCAAAACCGCCTGAACCGGTATAACCTGTAGCTGAAACAATAACGTTATCACATCCTGCAAAGGTCCCTCTTTCAAACGTGTAATACACCATATCAGCCAAATTGATATTAGTCAGTGACTGAAGCGCTGCTGCTGCTTTAGGCCCTTGAACTGCTAATAAACTTGTTTTATCAGAAATATCCATCATTTCAGCACCGAATGTATTATTCGTCGAAATCCACTGCCAATCTTTTTCAATGTTTGAAGCGTTTACTACTAAAAGGTAGCTGTTATCTGATAGCATGTAGATTAATAAATCATCTACAATCCCTCCTTTTCCATTAGGCATGCAAGAATATTGTACTTTACCTGGTACTAGTTTAGAAGCATCATTGGTGGAAATTTTTTGAATCAGCTCCAATGCACCATTTCCTCTGATAATAAATTCACCCATGTGAGATACATCAAAAACACCCACACTATTTCTTACTGCGAGGTGCTCCTCTGTTAATCCTGTATATTGTAGCGGCATATTGTATCCAGCAAATGGAACCATTCGTGCGCCTAATTCAATGTGTTTGTTCGTTAATGCAGTCGTTTTCATTCTCTACTATTTTTCTATTAGTTCATTAAAATACTTTAAGTAAATGTGTTTAAATGCATTTACTGAGTAACGTTCCTCAATTGTTTTTCTTCCTTCCTTGCCGAGTCTTTGCCTCAGCGATTCATCTTCTATCAGCAAAGATAATGTTCTCAACCATTCTTCTGAAGTTTCCGCTAAAAAGCCATTCTCTTCATGATTGATAATTTCTTTATTTACCCCAACTGGTGATAAAATGGCCACAGATTCCATGGCCATATATTGCAATCCTTTGAATCCGCATTTACCTAAACTCCATGCATCTTCGGTTAAAGGCATCACTCCAATATCAATCGTCGCCAATTGATTAATTTCATCCACCTTACTCCACTTCTCGTTTATCAACTCAATTCCTTCACATTCCCATGGCTGGTCACAAATCACTTTGAAATAAATGCGATCATTATATTTTTGCTGAAGTTCAACAAAAACAGGTTTCAAAAGTTCGAGGTATTTAAGGGTCGTTTGCGTTCCTGTCCAACCAATGCAAATTTTACTACTGTTTGACGACTGTTTCCGCTTATGATACTCCGTATCAATCGTTGTGGGGATAATGTGTACGCGGTCACAGAATGCCTCAGCAAAACTTGCCAAGTATTTATTTCCTGCAAATACCATATCGGCACAAGCAATAATGGTATCTGTTTTTGTAGGTTTTTTAAATACTTGTAATGCCTTATTTCCAGCTGAAACATTGGGTAACCAAATGGCATCATCAAAATCAAAGATAACTTTAGCTGATGATCGCTGAAACTGCTTTTCAAAAAATGAACTCCCAGTCAATAAAGCTTCTCGAAAGATAAAAACCAGATCAAATTGATCAGCACGTTTGACATCTTTCCATCTTTTTATCCACGATTTGATCCCAATAAGTACTTTTTGAAACACTCGACCTTTTTGGTATAAAATCTTGTCGTCGCTTGCGGAGATAATATTAGAAAGCTCCCAGTCGTAGCCATGGTGATGAAGAAATTCTAAGTATTGCTCAAACCTGAACCGTTGGCCTGGAGAACGATCCAAGCGATGGTTGGCAATGAATAACACTTTCTTACGACGCTCCATACTTACTTTTTCTGTGCTACAACATGCCAGTATGGCTCTCCATTAGAGAAAACAATCCGGTTCATTCCTGCTTTTTCCAACATTTCCTGTATCTCTTGTTTTGAAAAACGCTGTTCTAAGGGTGTTCCAAATCGGTCCAATGCATCGTTTCGAATAATGTTCCAACTTTTATCACGATAATAAGCCAACGGTACTTTTAAATAGGCTTTTCCAGGAATTATTGCCTTTACAAGTTTTGATATTCCGATGAATGGTAAATAGATAAATACCGCGATTAAATCACACACCAAATGTTTCAATCCTTTTGGGAGACTTGCAATTACTTTTCTAATTAATGTGCTAGCATTAAAAATAAGTCGGTAAAGTGCTCCACGATTATCCAAGGCATAGTACAAATAAATTAGTGCGTAACCCCCTGGCTTTAACTTAGTCATTAGTGTCTTTAGCGCTTTAGCCGTATCAGGTATATGATGAAGCACGCCCAATGAAATAACAAAGTCGAAAGAATTATCTTCAAATGGTATGGTATCGATTCCTGCTTGTGTAAATCGAACATTTGGCAAATCACCATATACTGAGGCAGCACTGAAAACTGCTTCACTAGGGTCTACCGCTTCAATAAATCCTGCTTGATCGGCCATGTATTTGGTCCACCGACCGGAACCACAGCCCAAGTCAAGAACCTTAGTAGAATTATTCAACATCTCAGAAGACACGATATCGAAGTACTGATCACCCGCATTTTTGATTTCCTCTTGCGAAAAAGCATCAAACTTTAGCCATTCGTCGCCAAAAGAAGCCACTGTTTCAGCATCAATATTTTCTGCACCTGCACCAAAACAAGAAATGGACTGACCATTAACTTCACGAATATATTCCTCTTTGCGATTATAAGCTACCATAAGTACAAATTTGGTACATTAAAACTAAAGATTGCGATAAACGGTATGATATCTTTCAACAGCTTTTTCCAATGAAAAATACGTTGAAGCTACGGATTGTATTTTATCAGGTGCTGCATTAAAGTTAATTAAATCAGTCGCTGCCCTTTTTAAACTTTCATTAGTATAATTATTCACCACTACACCCGTATTGGTTTCATTTAAAATCGTATCCGAATCGCCTAAGTCAGCATTACAGACTATGGGTAGGCCCAAACTCATAATTTCTCCCTGCTTGGTAGGGCTTACTGCTTTTCCGGAAAAAGATGTTACAATAAAAAAGATGGATGCTTGGCTAACTGCGATATAGTTTGGAATATCTGCATAACTGCAACTATCAACAATAATAGCAGAATAGTCAATTCCTAACCCATCGGACAATACTTTGATCTCGGAAGTGTCGCTTTTGGTTATAAATAAAAACTTAGCATTTGGTTGTATATTCTTTAGTTCCTTAAAAAACGCGAGCATTTCCTTCAGACGATACCTTGTACCCAAAGATCCAACATAACTCAATACGTAATCGGTCGAAGAAATCCCCCATTTTGATTTAAGTTCATCCATTAACTGCAAATCCAATGAGTTGGGATTAAAATGATTTAAATCAACCGCACAGGGTACTACTTGAAAATTATTCTTAGTTAAAAAGTGCGTTTCTATGTGCTTCTTCGCATTTTCAGTAAGAGTGATAATGGCATCAGCTGTTTTAAAGAATACTTTTTCTTTCTTCTTGAAATAAATATAAATGGCTTTGTACAACTTATTTTTTAAGTTCCATAACCCTCCTTCTACACGTTCATCAGCCCAAAAACCTCGAATATCAAATATGAGTTTACCGCCATACCTTTTTCTTACACTATCACCAACCATTGTAGCCAGAATCGAGCGACAATGAATGATATCAAATGACTCACTTTTTGCGAGGTAGTAGGCAAGCTTTCGCATGCGACGTACACCGAAAGCTGATGATACAACAGGCGGCTTATTCGAGTAATAGGTAAATTTCCAATTGATTTTAGCTACCTTCAATTTGTCTGCAACCAACTGATTGTATAATTGATAGCTTTCTTTTTTTTCATTACTTAAGATGGTAATATCATACCCTTTAGCAGAAAGGCCTATAAGGTACGGTATAATCTGAGATTGCCCCAAAGGGTCAGTTAGTCCATCATAAGAAATATATAATACGCGCTTTTTGGTCAAGACTTTAAGGTTTTAAAGCCTACAAATATAGAATTATGACTGAAACTGAACAGCAGAAGCAGTCTATAATATGAGTGTAACCCATGATTCGCCTAAAAACTTAATCGTATTAAAGGGATTTATTTCTTTTTGTTCCAATTAATCAAAACAAGTGGGAGAAGCATCATATCCGTAATCACGGCGAAAAGCAGCGTAAGGCTCACAAAAACGCCAATGTAGAAAGTGCTCATAAAATCGGAGAAAATCAGGCTACAAAATCCACCTAATAGAATAATTGATGTAATAATAATCGCTTTCCCAGTAGATAAAAAGGTGCGTTTTATGGCATACAAATTACTCTTACCCTTTCTGAGTTCTTGCGCATAACGACTTAAAAAATGAATCGTGTCATCAACGGCTATACCAAATGCAACGGTAAAAACGATCGAAGTAGTGATGTTCAAATCGATACCGAAGTACCCAATAATTCCTGCAATCAATAATATAGGAAATAAGTTAGGAATCAAGGATATCAGTCCCATTTTTACCGACCTGAATAATAAGGACATCATTACTGCAATAAGTAGAAAAGCAATGGCTAAACCACTTAAGACATTTACTGCTAAATATCGGCTACTTTTATCAATGATTACTGGTGTTCCAGTCAGCTTGT
>CBFHLF010000078.1:0-10546 GCA_965656555.1 uncultured Acidiluteibacter sp.
ACTTTACCTTCCTTGATTTGTCGGTATCATTTGAACTATCAGAAGGGAAAGTGTTGGGAGAAGTACGTCATGAGTTCACTGCCTTGCGCCATCAGGTAACTGAGATAACGTTGGATGCTATTGATATGGAAATTCATTCCGTGGAGATGGATCAAAAAGAATTGACTTACGACTACAACGATAAGCAATTAACGATCGAACTGCCGAATACACTATCAGCAGGAGATAAGCGTACTATCGTAATTGACTATACTGCTCAACCTAGAAAGGGATTGTACTTTGTTGGATGGAATGATACGACTAACACATCGAGAAAACAAATTTGGACGCAAGGGCAGGGAATTGATAATCGGCATTGGATCCCATTATTTGATGATATGAGTGATAAAGTCATTAGTCGGGTTTCGGTAATGATGCCTGAAGCATATAAGGTGCTGTCAAATGGTAAAAAGCTCAAAGAGAAATCACGAAAGGATGGAAATAAACTGTGGCAATATGAAATTAGCCATCCTCACCCTCCTTATCTAATCATGTTGGGTATTGGGGAGTATGAAATCGAACGCCGCAAATCAAGCAGTGGAGTAAATATGGATTTGTATTATTACCCCGGTGAAGAACATAAAGTGGAGCCTACTTATCGGCACAGTGTAGCCATGTTTGATTACTTCGAAAAAGTCTTCGGTGTTCCCTATCCATGGGGATCATATGCTCAAATTCCGGTACAAGAGTTTATGTATGGAGCAATGGAAAACACGACGGCTACCATTTTTGGAGATTTTTACTTGGTAGATAGCGCAGAGTTTTTAGACCGTAACTATGTAAGAGTAAATGCCCATGAGTTGGCGCATCAGTGGTTCGGTGATTACGTAACTGCAAGAACTTCAACGCATACTTGGCTGCAAGAAAGTTTCGCCACTCATTTTGATATGGTGTATCAGGGTGTAGCCTTTGGAGATGACTATTTTGATTTTGTCCGCCGTGGATATAATCAGCAAGCATTGGACGCATCTAAAAAAGATTGGTTTCCAATTGCCCACTCCAAGGCTGGAACCACTAGGCATTATCCGAAAGGGGCAATGGTATTGAATATGCTTAAATATGTTGTGGGAGAAGATCAATTCAATAGCACTATTCAGTATTATTTGCAAAAGCATGCATACGGCACAGTAGATACCGAGGACTTTTTGATTGCTTTTTACGAACACCTCGGTTTATCGCTTGACTGGTTTTGGGAAGAGTGGGTTCTAAAAGGAGGAGAGCCTCACTATGCAGTTGATTTCGAAGAGTTACCTCATGAATATCGGTTTACTGTTCGTCAGATTCATGAACAAAATGAGCTAGTGGGCTTATTTAAAATGCCCATCTTTTTTGAGGTGCATTTTACCGATGGTACCTCTCTTCGCAAAAAAAGAATAATCGAAAATCGATTTGAGCAAGTGACATTGCCTGTGGCCGAGGGGAAAGAGGTGGCTTTTGTGTTATTTGACCCAAAGAATCAAGTATTAAAGGCGGTTACTTTTCCGAAGTCGTTGGCATTTTTAAAGGCGCAAGTATTTAATGCACCCAATACTATAGATCGTTATGAGGCTTTGGTAGAATTGAGAGGTCAATTGACAGCTGAGGAGTTAATGCAACTTTGGGAGCAAGAAGATTACGCTGAGATAAAGGCTGAAATAGCACTTCATGCATTACTGGATCAGACAAATCCTGCAAACCAACAATTATTAGAGGCAGCGTTTAAATCTAGTATCACAGCAGTAGAAAAAATGATTCTTTCTAATACGACATCTATTGCTGAGCAAGAGGTTACACTATATCAGGGGTTATTAGTTTCGCCCTCGCCTGCGGTAGTGGCGCAAGCTTTGGATTTGTTGAATTTCTACAAGCCTTCCACTATAAAGGAAAACTTAGCCTTGACGCAGCATTTTTTAGGTAACCGAAGCCAAAATGTGCGCATCAAATGGTTGGAGTGGAGTTTCTTGTATACAGGAGGTGGGGAGTATCGAGACTCTTTGGTTGAGTTGTTATCTCCGCGATATGAGTTTTTGACACGTAATAATGCAGCTGATGCACTTAAGCGTTTAAATTACATCAACGCCGAGGGTGTTGCTTACATTGTTGATGGATTGTTTAGTGCAAACTCCCGCTTAAGAGGCCCGATGAACGCTACCATGCGGCACTTTTTTGAGCAGAACAGGTACCAATTTTTGATTCGTGAGTATATTCTAACCAATGAATGGACACCAAGAGAGGAAGCGGTATTAGCAAAATATACGCTTCGTTAAATGATTTTGATGCTTTCGCCAAAAACGTCTATTTGGTCGCCCGGTCGAACTTTTAATCGCTTGCGAAAATCAACGGTTCCGTTGTACTTCACCTCGCCCTCATCTACAATGGCTTTGGCATGTCCGCCATTTTCAGCTATGCCCAATGCTTTTAATAGCTTAATTAGTTCTATAAATTCAGTCGTTATTTTAAACTCCATTTGACTTTGGTTGTTTCAATTGTAAAGCTATGAAAAGTATTTATCTCGTATTAGGTCTGTTGTTTTTCTTTTGTCAGTTTGGAGCACATGCCCAATCAGATCTTCAGTGCAATTCAGCACATTCAGCATACGGATTTGGAGAATCGGCTGATTACACCATCTACTATAATTTAGGTGCTGTTTGGGTTTCAGCAGGGAGTGTTAACTTTTCAGTGGACTCTTTGCGCATGAGAAACAAAGAATATTACCACATTAAAAGTGTTGGTCGAACATTTAAAAAGTACGATTGGATTTATAAAGTGCGAGATGCTTATGAAGTGATTGCTGAGATGGAGCCATTTCGTCCTATTCGCTTTAAGCGCGATGTAAAAGAAGGTCACACTGAAATATATGAGGATTATGTGTTTAACCACAAGACCAATCAAGTAATAACACTTAGAAAAGAAAGTCGAAAAGCTGATTTTGTAAAAGATACCGTATCGTTTTCTGATTGCTCTTTTGATGTGCTCAGCATGATTTATGTGGCTAGAAACTTAGATTTTTCTAACCTGAAGCCTGATGATGTGTTGCCAATTACACTCTTCTTAGACAACGAAGAGCACGAATCTTATATACGGTATTTGGGTAAGGAAAATATAGAAGTAAAAGGGTTAGGAACTTATCGATGTATAAAATTCAAACCGCTTCTCATTGAGGGAACAATTTTTAATGCGGGCGAAGATATGACCGTTTGGGTGACTGATGATGCTGCAAAGGTGCCTTTGCTTATTGATACCCCTATTTTAGTTGGCTCCATCAAGGCTCGACTGAATGCCATTTCGGGAAATAAGCACCGATTAACTTCTAAAATTAAGTAAGTTAGTAGTTCCCCGGTGCTGTGTGATTTTATAAGGACATTATTCCTTCAATGCTGTCTAGTTTCTGGTATTTTTTGACAACCTCATCTGGGTTCATCATCACTTCTTTGATGGAAATGCTAATGTACTTACCATTCTTCGACTCTCTTGTGGTTATTTGGGCAGTATCTCCAAACTCTTTTTCCACCAAGGCGATCTTCTTGTTCTCTGATGGCACAATAAACTTAAATAAGTAAACGCTTGGCCAACTAAATCCTTTTTCAAGTTTCTCTTTTAACGCTACGTAATCTTTATGCATGCCTACTCTCCTGTTGATAATTGCTCTACTACTTCAAGCATACTTTTTAGTAGCTCTTTTTTCTCTCCGGCTTTCTCTCGTTCTACTGCTTCCATTAACAAGGATGCACAGTGTTGAACTTCTTCATTTTCGAACGTGGTATCAAAGTTTTCGATAACGGTAAGCGCTTCGAGGCATACCATGTAATCACCTTTAACAGCTTTGGTTACGAACAGTGTTAAATGATCTGATCCGTCTAAGGCGGATTGCCAAAATGCAGATATCAAGAAGCTATAATAGTACTTCATTCGCTGATTCTTCAGCGCAGTTACTAAGTAGGGTACAGCTTCTTCATCTTGCAAGTCAAAGAGTAATTGAATAATTCCTGCTTCAATTTCAGGGTTGTCGGTATCTGCAAGTAATTCTAGTACTGCTGGTAGTATTTTTGCGTTTCCTTCTTCTCTGATAAGGTCTAGCGTGTCAATTACAGTATCTTCACTATTGGATCGCAGTTTGGCAGTTAGCTTTTCAATTTTGCTACTGCCTGTTTGTTCTTCTTTCATCGTTTTACTTTACTGACTTTTTAGTCAATCGTTTATTAATTGGTGTAATTTCTCTTTCCAAATATAGCACTTCCAATGCGTACCATATTCGATCCACATGAAATTGCTAATTCATAATCGCCGCTCATGCCCATAGATAGGGTCTGAAAGTGCGCTGTATCCTTGAATTTTTCAGATTTCAATGCGTCAAAAAAGTTTTTTAGACTAGTGAATTCTCGTTTAACGGTCGCCTCATTTTCCGTATTGGTCGCCATTCCCATCAAGCCCACAATATTGACATGGGTTAATTCCGGAAGTTCCTCCTCGATTAATTGAATAGCCTCTTCTTCATCCAAGCCAAATTTGCTTTCTTCTTTTGCGATATAAATCTGTAGCAGGCAATTAATTACTCGTTCGTTTTTTTTCGCTTGCTTATTGATTTCTTTTAATAATCGTAAACTGTCTACCGAATGAATGAGGTCTACATATGGTGCAATGTATTTTACCTTATTACGCTGCAAGTGACCAATCATATGCCATTGGATATCGTTTGGAAGCGACTCATGTTTTCCGGTCATTTCTTGTGCTTTGTTTTCTCCAAATACACGCTGTCCGGCCTCGTATGCCTCTTGAATGTCTTCAACGGGTTTGGTTTTTGAAACGGCTACTAGTGTAACGGTTTCTCCAAGTTCCTTCTGATAGTTTAATACGTTTTCTGAAATACTCATTTAGTCATGCTTTTGGATACTGTAAACAGTTAAGCCACTTCTTAGTTTAGGCTCTATCCATGTACTTTTTGGTGGCATAATTTTTTGTGCATCAGCAACAGCTTTTAGTTGATCCATGGTAACCGGAAAATGAGCAAAAGCAACTTCAGCGCGTTGTTCATCAACCTCTTTTTTTAATTTATCCAGTCCTTCAGTACCAGCCATGAATAAAATTCGAGGATCCGTCTTTAAGTCAGAAATACCCAAAGTTGGTTCCAGTATATTTTTAGAAAGAATCGATACATCTAATTCCTCTACGGGATTATTCCTATCATACGTACCTTTCTTTGGGATAATACAGAACCATTCTCCTCCTATATACATGCTAATTTCATGCACTTGTTTGGGTTGATAGGCTGCAGTTCCTTTTGAGATAACATCAAACTGTTGATTAATGGCGGCAATGAATGATTTCTTAGAGTGATCACCTAAGGAAGTGACCAATCGGTTGAATTCATAAATCTTTAAATTACTCTCAGGTATAAAGATGCCCATAAAGTAATCGGTAGGCCTTTCTCCTTCCTTGATGCTTTGTTTTTTCTCTTTTCCCAGAAGGGCAGAAGATGCAGATCTATGATGTCCATCTGCTATGTATACCGCCGGAACAGTGGCAAAAGCTTCTTGAAGACTTGCTACTTTTTCTTGGTCATTTACAACCCAAAATGTATGCTGTACTTTATTGGTAGTGGTAAAGTCATACTCAGGTAATTGATTCATCTTTTCTGCAGTGATGGTGTCAATTGTCTGATTATTTGGATAAGTGAAGCAAACAGGTTCAGCGTTTATTGCGACGTAGTCTAAATAATTTTTAAATAACTTTTCACGTTTTGTAATGGTGGCTTCGTGTTTTTTGATTACATCATTATAGTAATCTTCCACACTCGCACAGGCAATTATTCCTATGTAGTGGTGTCCATTTTTTATCTGTCGGTAGATATAATAGGCTGCTTCTTGATCTTGCTTTATTATACCTTCTTCCACAAACTGATCAAACCTCGTTTTAACCAGTTTGAACCTTGCAGGGCTGTTGGCTTTGGTGCCTGCCTTTAAGGTATGCTCCGGGTTAATAACATGTAAAAAGGTAAACGGATTTTCATCCAGCTTTACTTTTAGGTCTTTCCTCTTGTAGGAAACATAAGATCGTGATGCCACCAAATGTACTTTATCGCGTACCGGTCTGAAGGCACAAAAAGGAATTACTTCTGCCAATTTGAGTCGTTAAGGTTGATTAAAATCAGAATGCCCGATTAGGCATTCTGATTCATAATTATTTCAGCTAGTTCTATACCAATTCTGTCTTGTGCTTCCACGGTGGCTGCACCAATATGGGGACTTAAAGAAGCGTTAGCAAGTGTCATTAAGTCTGCTCTAGGGTTGGGCTCATTTTCAAATACATCAATACATGCATGTGCAAGTTTGCCTGATTCTAATGCGTCTATTAAGTCATCCTCGTTTACTACGCCACCTCTTGCCGCATTAACCAGTACAATGCCGTCTTTCATTAGGTCGAATTGTGCTTTTCCGATTAGTGGTTCTTCCGTAGCAGGTGTGTGTAGCGAAATAAAATCACTTTCTTTCAATACATCGTCCATTGGTTTACTTGCAAGCTCGATAGCAATGGTACCATGACCTTCAATGTGCAAGTCTACCGTAGAAGTTCGCATACTAGGCGTATGCACAATCACCTTCATTCCGCAGCCTAAGGCATAAGAAGCAACTGACTGACCAATACGGCCAAAGCCAATAATACCCATTGTTTTACCTCTTAGTTCGACGCCTTTAGCGTATGCTTTTTTAAGTCCTTTGAAGTTTGAAGCACCTTCGCTTACCATAGCACGATTTGATTGGTGTAAAAAGCGAACCGCTCCGAATAAGTGAGCCATTACAAGCTCCGCAACACTTTGGCTAGAGGCAGCAGGCGTGTTAAAAACAAATTTTCCCTTACTTCTAGCGTAGTCTACATCGATATTATCCATACCAACACCACCTCGGCCAATCATTTTCAAATTGGCACATCCGTCAATAATGTCTGTTCTTACTTTGGTAGCACTTCTCACCAATAATACTTCGTAATTTTCTTTGTTTATGGTTTCTACCAATCGGTCCTGCGGAACAGTATCGGTTACCACAGTGTACCCATTATCTTCTAATAACTTTTTGCCTGATGGAGCAATACCATCATTTGCTAAAATTTTCATGTCGTTTATTTTGTTGGTTGATTAACCATTTGATTTTTCAAATTCTTTCATCACGTCTACTAATGCTTGCACACTTTCTAAAGGCAGCGCATTATACATCGATGCTCTGTAACCTCCTGCAGAACGGTGACCCTTGATTCCGCTAATGTTTGCCGCTTTCCATGCTTCATCGAATGCAGCAGTCATTGATTCGTCATTTAAGACAAAAGTTGCATTCATATTGGAGCGATCTTCAGTAGCTACAATTCCTTTAAATAATGGGTTTCTATCAATTTCAGCGTAAAGCAATTCAGCTTTCTGGTTGTTGATTCCTTCAATCCATTTAACTCCACCATTTTTCTTCAGCCATTGTAAGTTAAGCATAGAAACGTATATTGGATATACTGGAGGTGTGTTAAACATTGAGTCCTTACTGATGTGCATTTGTAAGTCTAGCATCGAAGGAATGTCTCTACCCGTATGACCTAAAAATTCATCTTTTACTATATACAAAGTAGTTCCTGCAGGGCCCATATTTTTTTGTGCACCGGCATAAATTAAGTCGTAATCAGCTACGTTAATTTCTTTGCTAAAAATATCTGAAGACATATCGCAGATAACCGGGATAGATGACTTAGGAAAAGACTTGAACTGCGTACCAAAAATAGTATTGTTTGATGTGTAGTGAATAAAGTCAGCATCAGTAGGAATTTCAAAACCTTTTGGGATGTTGCTGTAATTGTCATCTTTACTCGATGCTACTACGTTTATATTTCCAAGCTTTTTTGCTTCTTTAATTGCCTTATTACTCCAGGTACCCGTATCCAAATAAGCACCTGTACCATTTACTTTCATTCCGTTTATTGCAGAAATGTAGAAGCCAAGGCTTGCTCCTCCTTGTAGAAATAAAATACTGTATCCATCAGGAACGTTTAAAAGCTCTTTTACTAACTGCTGCGCATTAGACATTACCTCTACAAAATCTTTGCTTCGGTGAGAAATCTCTAATAAGGATAGATTTAGATTGTTAAAATTAATAACTGCTTCTGATGCCTGTTTTAACACCTCTTGTGGTAATATACAAGGACCTGCGCTGTAATTATGAACTTTTGCCATGATTGAATTTGAGTTTTTTTATTATTCTCTTCAAAATTGCAAAATATTTTGCACAAAGTGAATTAGAAAGGCTATTTAACCATTAAATAATCGTGAATTTTAACTTGAATAAATTTTTATTCAAAAAGCGGGTGTTGAAAATAGTTTTTTTATATCTTTGCATCCTCAAAAATTAAAGGAGTAATAGAATGAAAAAAGAAATCCATCCAGATAATTACAGATTAGTTGTATTTAAAGATATGTCAAATGACTACTCTTTCATCACTAAATCTACAGCTGAGACGAGCGAGACGATTGAATGGGAAGACGGGAAAGAATATCCGGTAGTTAAATTGGAAATTTCTCACAAATCTCATCCTTTTTACACAGGTAAAATGCAGCTTATTGATACTGCAGGTCGTATCGATAAATTTAACAGCAGATACAAGAGCTTCAAAAAGAAGTAATCTTTACAGAATAACTTACAAAAAAGGTCTTGGAAGCTCCAAGACCTTTTTTTATGTCGTATATTCTAGTTAAACAGCAGGTCGGTTATTACTACCCGCTGTTTATGTTCAAGTGTTATTTCTTGAAAAGTAAAGTTTTCCAAGCATTTAAGGTTTCTCCTTTGCTGAGTAAATGCTTCGCTGCTTCGTGCAATTCTTTTTGTCTGAAGTCCGCCAAGTTGTTTTCTTTAGCAAAGGCATTTATAGAATCTTGATCAGGTAAACGTTCTACATTTCCGAGCATGCCCAAATCATTCCCTGTTAGTACTTCGCTGTTTTTGATGGCTTCCGGGATTTGGTCAAAACCAATACCTAATGTCGTTATCGGTTTGTCTACTTCAAATAATGCTTCGTTGTTTGCTCTCACATACCAATTAGCCCCCATGCGGCCAACTAAGTCAATTTTATGTTGATCGATTTGGCCATTTGCATCTAGAACGCGTTCGTCGATGTGCATTCTTAAAACCTCACATATAATTAGGTTGCCTGCTCCACCTTGGTCGCCTAGCTCAATAACTTGGTTGACTTTACATTCCATTTGCACTGGAGACTCTTTCACACGAAATGGTCGAATCAATTCGGATGCTATTGGTGTAAACCCTGCTTTTACGAATTCATCCACCTCCTTAGGGTATGCTGAGCTAGATAAAGACATTTGGTGCACAATCTCGTGGTTTACGATATTGATCACCACTTCCTCTACTTCCTTTACATTGTTGTAGGTGTCTTTAGTGGTATTGGTTCTTCCGCTCCTAGCTGGAGAGAATATCAGAATCGGTGGGTTAGAGCTAAATACGTTGAAAAAACTAAATGGTGATAGATTAGCATTACCATCCTTATCTATTGTGCTAGCAAATGCAATTGGCCTTGGTCCAACTGCACTTTGCAGATGACGTTGTAATTCTGGAACAGTTACTTCTTTTGGGTTTATTGAAATCATAGGAACATTATTTTTAATTCAAAAATACGGATATCGCAGAGGGAAATAAAAGAATCAGTTGACATAAAAAAATATTTTCCATGAAGGATGTATAATCATATAAAAAAGGTATCTTTGCCATCTCGTTTTTAAAAGGAGATTTTTATTAGCGGATGTGGTGAAATTGGTAGACACGCTAGACTTAGGATCTAGTGCCGCGAGGCTTGGGGGTTCGAGTCCCTTCATCCGCACTAGAAGAAATGGTATAAAGCTTTGGAAACTCCTTCGCTTTATGCCATTTTTAATTTACATACATTTTTAAAGGTTCTATTTACGATGGAAGTAACAAAAAAAGATATCGATAAGTTAAATGCAGAGATTACTGTAAAATTAACTCCTGCTGATTATCAAAGCAAAGTAGATGCTGTATTAAAGCAACATAGAAAAAACGCTACTATTCCTGGCTTTAGAAAAGGGATGGTTCCAATGGGTGTGATTAAAAAGCAAGTTGGAACAAGTGTTTTGGTAGAAGAAATCAATAAGATTCTTTCTGAAGAATTGCACAAGTATGTAACCGAGAATAAAGCAGTCAGAGTTCGAGTTTACTTATGAGATCGGTATCGCGCCAGAAATTAAGGTAGAAGTTTCGGACAAACATAAGTTCGAGAAGCTATTGGTTAAAGTTGACGATAAATTGATCGATGAGAACGTAACCGAAATAGCAAAGCGATACGGTAAAATGGAAAATGTAGATGTTTCCAAGGCCGATGACATGCTTTATGGTAAGTTTCAAGAGCTAAACGATAAAGGTGAAATTCAAGAGGGCGGAGTTTACAATAGCTCAGTATTGAATTTAGTTTCGTTATCTGATAAGAAGATAATTAAGAAATTGACTGGAGTAAAGCCCGGAGATACGGTAGT
>CBFHLF010000079.1:0-10529 GCA_965656555.1 uncultured Acidiluteibacter sp.
TTACTAAACCAGTTGCTGATAATAAAACAGCTGCAGGAAGAGCAAAAAATAGACGTGTAGAATTTAATATCAAGTTCTAATACACTAAAAATATCGACCAAAACTCTGAAAAAGCGCCCTCAAAAGGGGCGCTTTTTTTTGTTTTTATTTTCTGGAATATTTCTTGTCGTATAATGTGTCAAGTATGGACAGTTATGCCAATCGTTTCGGTGCCGGTGGTGGACTATTAATTCGATTTTTGATTTAAGCTTTATGAATTCATTTATAGATAAATGGGGAGAGGCAGCATATACTTCAGTTGGCTTCTTTTGGATGGCTCTTTGGGCATTCATCTTAGGGTATGCACTGAGTAGTTTTATCCAAATTATCGTCACTAAAGAGAGGATGCAGGACGTAATGGGGAAAAGTGACCTCGAAAGTGCAAGTCTTGGAACATTCTTCGGATTTATTAGCAGTTCATGCAGCTTTTCAGCATTGGCCACAACAAAAACTTTATTTCAAAAAGGGGCTAGTTTCGTTGCTTCAATTGCTTTTTTACTAGCTTCTACCAACTTAGTAATAGAGTTAGGGATTATTATTTCCATCTTTTTAGGTTGGCAATTTGTAGTGGCAGAATATTTAGGTGGCCTTTTACTTATTGGCATTAGTTGGTTATTTATACTCATTATCAAGCCTAAAAAGCTCATTAAAGCAGCACGCGAAAAACTTGGAGAGGGTGAAAATAGTGACCAAGAGGATAAAACTTTTTGGACGAAAGTAAAATCGTCAGAAAGTTGGATTAAAATAGGCATGCAATACGGTATGGAATGGAAAATGGTTTGGAAAGATGTAACCATTGGTTTTACCATAGCAGGTATTGTAGCAGCCTTTGTTCCGGATTCATTTTTCGAAACATTATTCATTAATACTGGATCAGGTCAAAGTTCATTCTCCTTCCTAACACTGCTAGAGCATGTTATCATTGGTCCTGTTGCGGCATTTTTAACCTTTATCGGTTCAATGGGGAATATACCACTCGCAGCCCTCCTATTTGGAAAGGGCGTAAGTTTCGCAGGAGTAATGGCGTTTATATTTAGCGATTTAGTTGTTTTTCCTGTACTAAGAATCAATGCGAAATACTATGGTTGGAAAATGTCATTATTCATTCTTTTACTGCTCTTTATAGCGCTAATTATTACCTCTTTACTCCTGCACTATGGGTTTAATATGTTTAATATGATTCCTACCCCTTCCAGTTCAATTGCTGAAGCAGAACATTTCAAAATCAACTATACCTTTTTCATGAATATTGCCTTCATAATCATTTCAGGAGTTTTAGTTTATCTGGGATTTTTCAAAAAGTCGGAAGTTCATCACCATAAAGAAATGGCACCCAAAAGCAAATGGTTAGAAAAAATCCTAAAAATCGTAGCGATAATATCTTATGCTTGGCTTCTTATTGGTTTATTGTTAAAGTTGCTGGTAAATTGATAAATCAATGGTCAAGAAGTGTAACATTTAAAAATTACTTATATTTGAATCTATATGAAAGCTATATTATCCATATTCTTAATGCTTCAAATTGTGTTCAGCTCCATGAGCTTGAATATAAGCATGCATTATTGCTTGGGAGAATTAGCTGATGTTGGTATTCTTAGCAAAGCTGAAGTATGTTCTTTTGAAAAGTATTTTGAAAGTGACAACAACCCTGACGATTGTGAAATAAAGAATAAATCGTGCTGTGGGCAAGAGAACCACCTTATTTCTGGACAAGAGCACAATACCACTATAAAAAGTCAACTTAATGTTAAGTCAGAGAAAATCATAAGAAACAACTCTACTTTTCTTCCCTTGTTGTTTTCCTTGAATGAAATTTCAACTCGTAACATTACCAGTCCTCCCTTGATTGAACCACCCATTTTTCTTCAGGTTCAATCCTTTCGATTATAGCATTTTTATAAATTTAAACTTATCTCTAACAGTTAGTTATTGATGCAAACCATTTATAAATTATTTTAAAAATCGAAACATGAAAAATTTATCTTTACTTACTTTATTAGTTGTATCTATATTAACAGTAAATGCTCAACAAGACGTTTACTTAAAAATAAACCACAAATTAGGCAGTTCTAATTTTGCTTTTAATCAAACAACTACCAACAATTTATCTAACTCATTTAATTTTGATCGATTAGAATACTACATCGCTGAAATTACATTAAGATATGATGGTGGACAGGATACCACACTAGATACCTACATTCTTGTAGATGCAGGAAGTACGACCAATCAGTTATTAGGAACATTTAGTATTACTTCATTAGAAAGTATTTCCTTTGGCGTGGGAGTAAATACTCCTTACAACAATGATGACCCTAACTTATGGCCAACCAATCATCCATTAGCACCAAAATCTCCTTCAATGCATTGGGGTTGGGCTGCAGGATATCGTTTTGCTGCCTTTGAAGGTAAAACAGGAACAAGCATGAACAGCGTTTGGCAAATACATGCACTAGGAAATAGAAATTATAATCTTCAGACTATTCCTACTAGCGGATTAACTTCAGGAAATACTACTACGATTGAATTAAATGCTGATTATGCCAAAGCAATGAATAATATCACCGTTAACGGTAATTTAATAACTCATGGAGAAATCGCAGAGTCAGTTACTTTACTAAACAACTTTACAAACGGTGTTTTCTCAATAGGTACTGTTGGTCTTAATGAAAACCAACTAGTAAATTTTTCGGTATCGCCTAATCCAAGCTCAAAAGATATTTTAATTCAATTCGAGGATAATCAAAATGGAAATGAATTAATCATTACGTCGTTAAACGGTCAAGTAGTTTCTAAAGAAATCATTACCAGTGGCAACCAAGTGACCTTATCAATTTCTACAAAAGGAACGTACTTAGCCAATATTTATCAAAAAGGTAACTTAATCGGATCTCAGAAAGTAATTATAAAGTAAAATAGCAATGATACATACAAAACTTTTTAAAGGTTTTCTATTCATTGTTTTTTTTGGTGCCGTTCTTCAAAGTTGCCATCCAGAACCTGAAGAGGAAACAGATTTAGTTGCATACGATGCAACTCCTTATCAACTAGCTATTGGGAGATTTGAAACTCCACCGATAGCTTCGGATAATAAACTAACCGTGCAGGGTGTTCAATTAGGCCGTATGCTTTTCTATGAAAGAAAACTATCGGCAACGCAAACGCAGTCATGCGCTAGCTGTCACCGTCAAGAGCATGCATTTACAGATACCGCTCAATTTTCTGAAGGGGTTAGAGGTTTATTTGGTCACAGAAATGCAATGGCTATCTTCAATATGGCATGGAATACCAATGAGTTCTTTTGGGATGGTCGAGCCAACCTTTTAAGACATCAATCGGTAATGCCTATTAAAGATCCATTAGAAATGGATGAAACCTTGGAAAATGTAATCAATAAGCTAAAAGGTGAAGAAGCTTACCGCAATCAGTTTACGAGAGCTTTTGGAACCGCGGAAATCACTGAAGAAAAGATTTCATTGGCCTTAGAGCAGTTTATGAATTCTATTGTTTCTGTAGATAGTAAGTATGATAAATATCAACGGGGAGTTGCTCAACTAGACAGCCTAGAAGAACGAGGCCGATTTTTATTCTTTGCTGAGTTTAATCCAGGCTTTCCAAATCTATCAGGCGCAGACTGTGCTCATTGTCACTCTACTATAAATTTTTCTAATAATAGATATCTAAACAACGCAATGGACAGCGATGCAGAAATGAGTGATAATGGACGAATGGATGTTACGAACAACCCCAATGATAAAGGTAAGTTTAAGGTAACTTCTTTGAGAAACATTGCCTTAACAGCACCATATATGCACGACGGACGATTTAAAACATTAGAGGAGGTAGTAGAGCATTATAATTCTGGGATGAAAAGTTCCTCTACCATAGATCCTACGCTGATTTATCCGTTAAATAATGGTGGCCTTCAACTCTCTGCTGATGATAAAAAAGCATTAGTCGCGTTCTTAAAAACGTTGACAGACGATGATTTAATGGTAAACCCTCTTTATTCTGATCCATTTAAGTGAAAAAAACACGTTATACCATAAATTGGGTACGATTACTAATTCTTTCAGTAGTTGTATTTTTCGCCTATGGCTTTCAGTTTTTTTCTGAACTTCCCAAAGTTGATCCTTTGATAAAACCTCCTCTTGGTTTTCCTCCTATGGCTTTTCCTGAAGGAAATGAATTTACCAAAGCCAGATGGGAGCTTGGAAAACGATTATTTAATGATACCGTCCTTTCGATAGATAAGTCCATTAGTTGCGGTAGTTGCCACTATCCTCATTTAGCTTTTTCAGATTCTGTAGCATTAAGTCCCGGCGTATTTAAAAGGGCAGGAGTTCGCAATGCACCTTCTTTGGCCAATATTGGATATCATCCTTATTTTCTGAGAGAAGGTAGTGTACCAACAATTGAAATGCAGGTATTAGTTCCTATACAGGAGCATAATGAATTCAATCACAACATCGTAGATATTGCTAAAGAATTAGATAAAGACACTACCTACGTAGAAATGAGTCTAGCAGCATATAATAGAAGGCCTGATCCATTCGTTATATCTAGAGCTTTAGCGAATTACGAACGGACGTTCATTAGTGGAAATAGTCGGTATGATGAATATCAGTTCCAAGGTAAAAAGAAAGCGTTGACAGAAAGCGAGAAAAATGGAATGACGCTTTTTTTTAGTGATCGCTTAAAATGTGCTACCTGTCATGGTGGATTTAATTTTACCAATTACGCTATTGAAAATAACGGATTATTAAAAGAATATTCCGATCCCGGAAGGTATAGACTCACTCTTGATTCGGTCGACTATGCTAAATTTAAGGTGCCATCTTTGAGAAATATTGCACTTACTGCACCTTATATGCATAACGGATCAATACAGACACTGGATGAAGTTATCGAGCTGTATAACAAAGGAGGAATTAATCACACTTATCAAAACAAAGCAATAAAACCACTACAGCTATCTGAAATTGAGAAACATGAGTTAATCTTATTTCTAAAAACATTGACAGATGACACTTTCGTAAACAACAAAAATTGGCAATAAACTATCCTTTTTGATAGAATCAGAACGGAGTCTTTTTCAAACTTTATTTTTCATTACTTTGCAAAAAATTTGATTTTAAGATTCATTAACGTTTCCACTAATCAAATTCTTTATAATTAGAACCAATTTATTTTCACATGCCATTAAAAGAAGAATTTAGAACCCAAGGCGATTTTTTATTTAAACACCGCAGCTATTTACCGGTATTAATTATCCTTACAGGATTAGCCGTTTACGTTTTCAACCAATCTGAAAATCCGCAAATAAATCTCAATAACTCCTATGATAAAATCTGCGTTCTAGTTGGTTTATTAGGATTAGTTATCCGATCTATTGCTGTAGGGTATTCAGCAGATCACACATCTGGAAGGAATACTTCTGTAGGGCAAGTGGCAGAGCACATTAATACTACGGGATTTTACTCCATCTGTCGCCATCCATTGTATTTAGGAAACTACTTTATGTGGCTAGGAGTTGCTATGCTAACAGGTGACGTTTGGTTTTTAGTTGCATTCACAGGACTCTATTGGATTTATTATGAGCGTATCATGTATGCAGAAGAGGCATTCCTAACCGAAAAGTATGGTCAGCGTTATATCAATTGGGCGAAAGGAGTTCCTGCTTTTGTTCCTGCTTTTACAAAGTGGAAAAAGCCTGAATTCTCATTCAGTTGGCCTAAAATAATTCGTCAAGAGCGAACGGGAATCTTAAACTTGTTTTTATTGATTTTTATCTTCAAATCAATTGGTGCATACATAGCAAAAGGTCAAACATTTGATCCGACTTCTTGGTGGTTTATGGGAATTGCGGGAGCTATTGTATGGTATATAATTACCAAAATAATTCAAAAAACAACGAACTACTTAAACGTAGATCGTCCGTAATAAATGAACTATTTTTACATAAAAAAGGGAAGGCTAGCTAGTCTTCCCTTTTTTTATATCGGTTTTAAACACAAATGAAACCCTTAATATTGCTAGCCACCCGCGAAAACTGAGTAGTATCTTTTAACTGACTAATTGATTTAATTCTAGGTAAGCTCTCTATTAAAAGCAATTAAATCCTCGCTTGATAGGTGTACAAATCGTAATAACGACCCTCAGACTGAATCAATTCATCGTGGTTTCCACGTTCAGCAATTCGCCCCTCTTCGATTACTAAAATCTGATCCGCTTTTTTAATGGTACTCAGTCGGTGTGCGATAACAAAAGTCGTTCTTCCTTTCATTAGTTTATTCAAACTCTTTTGAATCAAGGCTTCGCTCTCATTGTCTAGGTTTGAGGTAGCTTCATCTAAAATAATAATCTTAGGATCAGCTAATATTGCTCTTGCTATGGCAATACGCTGACGCTGACCACCTGAAAGCTTAACTCCTCTTTCGCCAATTAAGGTATCTAAACCTTCATCAAAACGATCGGTAAATTCATTGACATAGGCAGAATTAACAGCATTGAGTAATTGCTCTTCAGTAGCATTTGGTCGGGGGAATAAAATATTTTCCCGAATGGTTCCTTCAAATAAAAACTCATCTTGTAAAACCACACCTAAGTTGCTTCGATAGTGGTTCAGCTTTACTTTAGAAAGATCTTTCCCATCGATGGTGATCAAACCTGACTTGGGATTCAAAAAAGTAGCCGACAAGCCTGCAATGGTCGATTTTCCTGAACCCGAACTACCCACCAATGCAGTAACAGTGCCTGAAGCAGCTTCAAAGCTGATGTTGTGAATCACTTCTTTGCCCTTTTCATAAGCAAAAGAAACATCTTTGAACTCGATATTTCCTGCCATATTTGGTAGTTCTTCCGTTCTGTTTCCTGCATCCTCTTCGGCTTCCATATTCATTAGCTCTTCCGTTCTATCAAGTCCTGCCATCGCTTCTGTCAACTGACTACCGATATTACTCATTTGCACAATCGGAGCAATCATAAACCCTAACAACAACGTAAACGACAAGAAATCTCCGACAGTTAGGTCGCCAGTCATAATCTTATACCCACCAATACCCATAATACCTGTGGAAGCCAATCCCAATAAAAATGTGGAAGAACTCGTCATGGCTGCTGTAGCTGTCAGGCTTCTTTTCACATTGTTGAACAATCGCTCTACTCCTTCTTCAAAGGTTTTGTTTTCTTGTTCTTCCGCGTTGAATGCTTTTATCACTCGCACTCCTGCCAAAGATTCTGTCAATCGTCCTGTAACCTCTGCATTAATCACTCCACGTTTTCTAAAAATTGGTCGGATGTATTTAAATGCTTTTAAGGCCACTATTCCAAAAATAGCAACAGGAACTAAAACAAACAGCGTCATGGATGGACTTATACGTATCAAAAGAATTAAAGAAATCACTGCAGTAATAGTCCCACCAACCATTTGCACCAAACCGGTTCCAATAAGATTCCGAACGCCTTCCACGTCGGTCATGATTCGAGAAACCAATACGCCAGATTTTGTATTATCGAAAAAACTGATGGGAAGAGAAAGTACTTTTTTCTGCACCTTCGCTCTGAGTTCAGAAATTAAAAATTGCGCCTGTACGCTCAATATCTTCGTTAATAAAAATGAAGTAATCGCTTGGACTAAAATAGCAATCCCTACAATGAGCAGCAGACTGTATAATTGATCATAATCCTTATTCGGAATCACATCGTCTAGTAACGCTTTACTTTTCCACGGTAATACCAAACTTGCCAATCGACTCAATACAATCAGAAACAAACCGATAAATACGAGCTTTCTTCGCGGCCAAATAATGGTTTTGAAAGCTTGTAGCATGGTCACTTTAGTGTGTTGAGCAGGTTCGCCTCCTTCTGCCCGAGTGTTAAACCTTCGCTTTGGAGTCTTTTCTTGAAATCGTTGAAATTTTTTCATGGTTGGTTTTAGAAAGTTCGAAGTTAAGCAGGTTATTATTTTAATTTGGAAGTAAGTGGTGTTTAATAATTATATCGTAATATTGCAATATAATATTATAACGATGGGAATAACCAAGTCAGCACTTTTTACAGAAGAACAAAACGAACTCTCCATATTGGCAAAAGCTTTAGGACATCCTGCAAGGATTGCCATACTGCAATACCTTTTATCCGCAGATGCTTGTATCAATAGTGATTTAGTTCAGGAGCTTGGATTAGCACAAGCAACGATTAGCCAGCACTTAAAAGAATTAAAACTAATTGGATTAATTCAAGGAACTGTAGAAGGGGTGTCGATGAGTTATTGCATCAATCCTGAAAAATGGAATGAATTGCAAACCTTGTTCAATCATTTATTTGATCAATATCCACCAAAAAATAATTGTTGTTAAAAATAGAAATTATGAAAATCTCAGAAATTAAAAAACATTTATCGAACAGTAGTCAAATTGCTTTTCAATTGCCAAACGGCGAATTAGTTCCTTCTCACTTTCACGTAACTGAAGTGGGTGTTGTTACTAAACACTTCATCGACTGTGGCGGAACTGTTCGAAAAGAGCACAAAGCCAACTTTCAATTATGGGAAGCAGATGATTATGACCACCGATTACATCCTGAAAAACTAACCAACATTATTGAGCTTTCAGAAAAAGTATTAGAAATGGGCGACTTAGAGATTGAAGTTGAATACCAAGGCGAGACCATCGGCAAGTACGATTTGGACTTTCATGGAGCTCACTTTTTATTGGTTTCCAAAACTACTGACTGCTTAGCTAAAGATAAATGTGGAATTCCTGATCAAAAGCCTAACGTTAAATTGAGTGAATTCAACAAAACTTCAGCAAACGCTTGCACTCCGGGCGGTGGGTGTTGCTAAAATTAACGTGAGATGACAAGAATTCAATCTGCTCTATTTTCTGAAATAGAAACTACATTAAACGGTTTCAACCACCAAGAAATTTCAGAAAATCGGAAATTAGTTTTACAACCACTCATTGATTTTATTCAAATAAAAGTGGAAAATAATTTACCTGTCAGAATCAATTTTATTTGCACCCATAATTCACGAAGAAGTCATTTAGCTCAAGTATGGGCGCAAACGATGGCTCATTACTTCAACATTCCGAATGTGACGAGCTATTCGAGCGGGACAGAAACGACAGCCCTCTATCCAAAAGTGGCAGAAACGCTGGAAAATGCCGGATTTAAAGTGATCAAACTTTCCGACGGTGAAAATCCGATCTACAGTATAAAGTTTACTGATAACGAATTACCAATCACTGCATTTTCGAAAAAATTGGATAGCGAATTTAATCCAAAAAATGGTTTTGCTGCTGTGATGACCTGTTCGCAAGCTGACGGAGCTTGCCCTTTTGTGGTAGGCGCTGAGAAACGCATTCCAATTACCTTCGAAGACCCTAAAGCATTTGACAATACACCTCAACAAGCTAAAAAGTATTTAGAACGGAGCATGCAGATTGCCAACGAAATGAACTACGTTTTTAAGACGGTAAACGAAAACTTAAAATGAAAAAACTCAACTTTATTGATAAAAACCTAACGTGGTGGATCTTTCTAGCTATGATTATCGGTGTTGCCATAGGTTATTTTTATCCAAAATCTGCCGAGTTTATCAACTCGTTTACCTCGGGTTCAACTAACATTCCAATTGCCATTGGATTGATTTTAATGATGTATCCTCCGCTAGCGAAAGTCAATTATGCGCTTTTACCAAAAGTATTTCAGAACGTAAAAGTTCTTTCCGTTTCCTTAGTCCTCAATTGGGTTATTGGACCAATTTTAATGTTTGCTTTAGCCATAATTTTCTTACAAGATCATCCTGGCTATATGATTGGTCTAATTTTAATTGGATTAGCTCGTTGCATTGCCATGGTGTTAGTTTGGAACGATTTGGCTGAAGGAAGTCCTGAGTATGGCGCCGGATTGGTGGCGTTGAATAGTATTTTTCAAGTATTTGCTTACTCTTTCTATGCTTGGTTATTTATTACCGTGCTACCTCCCTACTTCGGGTTTGAAGGGGCATTGGTTGACATCTCTATTTCTACTATTGCTGAGAGCGTTGCGATCTATTTAGGTCTTCCATTTCTGATGGGACTTTTAAGTCGATTAATATTGGTGAAATTAAAAGGCGAAGAATGGTACACCACTCAATTTATTCCGCGTATTTCTCCGTTGACACTGATTGCCTTGTTGTTCACGATTATCGTCATGTTCTCCTTAAAAGGAGAATTGATCGTTGAAATTCCTTTTGATGTAGTATTGATCGCTATTCCATTAGTTATTTACTTCATCATCATGTTCTTGATTGGTTTCTTCGTGAGTAAAGCAACCGGAGCAACCTACGATAAGAATGCAGCCATTGCATTTACAGCAGCCGGCAACAATTTCGAACTAGCCATTGCAGTGGCTATCGCCGTTTTCGGATTGAATTCCGATCAAGCCTTTGTTGGTGTGATTGGACCGTTAGTAGAAGTCCCTGCATTGATTTTATTGGTGAGAGT
>CBFHLF010000080.1:0-10521 GCA_965656555.1 uncultured Acidiluteibacter sp.
CATGGTACCTTCCCAGTTACGGTCAAAGTTGAGTCCAATCAATTCTCCATTTGCATTGAGCACCGGTGAGCCTGAATTTCCTCCGGTAGTATGATTAGATGCAATAAAACAAACGTGCAGTTCCCCTTCTTCTGCATAATTCCCAAAATCTTCGTTGGCAATCAACTCAATCATATCTGCGGGCAAAACGAAATCTTTATTACTAGGATCGTACTTTTCCATAATACCAGTAGCCGTAGTGAAATAGTTATACTTCACAGCGTCTCTTGGCTCATAGGTGTCTACTTGTCCGTATGCCAAACGCAATGTAGAGTTCGCATCGGGGTAATACGTTCCCGGCAACAACTCCTGCATTCCTTTTACATAAACCTTACTCCATTGGTCTATTTCATCATTAAGTTGATTATACTCCGGTGAAATATTATTTAAATAATTGCTCCATAAACTTTCAGCCACCTGATAAGCAGGATCTTTCAACAGCTTCTTAGCAGCGCTTTTATCATAATTTTCTAAAAGTGCGAGTACTTCCTCTTTACTATCAAAGATGGTTTTTTTGTACACCATTTCTGTAAATGCAGGAAAATGCCCTTTATACTTTCTATCAATCTCGGCGAATATTTCGGGCATATAAGCTTTAGGAGCTTCTGCTGCATATTTGTACATCAATTGATTAAACAGTTCTTTATCCAACTGTTGGTCATAGTCTTTGTAAAATCGTTCTACTCTATTTCTCAACCCATCGATATGCGCTTGATCAAATTCTTTTCCTGCTGACAAATCGGTAATATCTCTCCTAAATGTTCTAGCAATAGAAACGATATCAAGCCCTCGGTAGGCAATCTCAATAAAGTAATCTCTAGCTAGTGCTAAATCTTCTAATTGCTCATACAGCTTTTTTAATTCTGGTAATGCTTCTTCATATGACTCATTGCTCGATTTCATGGCCGCAATTTGAAAGGCTTTTTCCTTTTCCATCTTCACTGCAACGGCATTCAATCGATCTAGTCCTCTATTCTCCCCAATCCATTTTTTCCAGTAATTACTTACGCGAGCATATTTGGCCGCATACTTAATTCTCACCTCATCACTTTGGCGCATATTTCTATCCATGATATCTAAAATGGTCCGTCTAATATCAATCATAGCCGGATTTTCTACATTTCTGATTTGGTTCACGGCATAAGACGTAAGGTATTGCTGTGTTCTACCAGGAAAACCGTACACCATAGTAAAGTCGCCTTTCGCTACTCCCTTGGTAGATACTTTTAATGCTCTTGGCGCTTGGTAAGGAACATTGTCCTCACTGTATTCCGCAGGTTCATTATCAGCACCTGCATAGATTCTAAACATGGAGAAATCACCGGTGTGGCGTGGCCACATCCAGTTATCTTCATCTCCTCCAAACTTACCGATGCTCGATGGAGGCGCGCCAACCAATCGAATATCTTTGTAGGTTTTAGTCACATACATGAAGTATTGATTTCCGTAGAAAAATGGTTTGATTACGGCTTCGTAAATCGTTCCTTCAGTAGCTGCATCCGCTACTTTCTTTATGTTCTTTTTTATTTGTCGATCGCGTTCTTTGTCGGTCAATTCCACGCCAACACTATCTAAAATTTGGTCGGTTACTTCTTCCATACGAACGATAAACGTAGCTGTCAGTCCTTCATTCGGCAATTCATCGGAGAATTCCTTTGCCCAATATCCATTGGTTAAGTAATCATTTTCTACCGAAGAATGATATTGAATCTGCCCATAACCGCAGTGATGGTTGGTTAGAATTAGACCCTGGTCAGAAATAATCTCTCCAGTACAAAAGCCACCAAAAGAGATAATCGCATCCTTGAGACTAGAATTATTTACATTGTAGATATCCTCAGCAGAGAGCTTCAGCCCCATGGTTTGCATATCGCTTTCATTCAAACTTTTTAGTAATAACGGCAACCACATGCCTTCTTTGGCAATATTTGCGGTATTGAGCACTAAAAGTGCGGTCAAAAAGGTGGCTAGCTTTTTAATCATGCTTAAATTTGTTTAATGATTAGTTCTTTAAATAATCGACTAAAATACTCATTGCTCCTTATCTTTTAAAAGAAAAGGAAGCAAAAAAGAGTAGTCCGTAAATATATTCAAACAACGACCAAAATGACAGCATCAGAACAAAACATCGAAATCAACCGATTACAGAAAGAAATCGAGAAGTATATTGCATTAAAGCAGAGCAATATCATTTTTGACTTTCATGCGCACAATGAAAAAATAGTGCTCGATGTCGTGACTGTAAACCCACGTCACCATCAATCATTTTTATTTCATAGTACAGAAGGAGCTACCAAAGTAGAAGCCTTGACGAAAATGCTGAATTACATTAAAGAATACAAAGACAAAGAGAGCTCATACACCATTCAGTGGTCATTAAAAGACAAGCAAGAGCTGCATACTTCTTATTTTGTAGCCAATAATATTATGATGGCGATTGAAAAGTGTTTTTATGGAAATGACCCGAGTTCTATGGTTATTTTTAGTGTGGTTTTAAATCCGATTACTTAATTGAAAAACGAAAAGCAATTTATCCCGTTTCACGAAATAGGTGAACGAGAAGCAATCATTGTAGACGGCTTACACTCTAAAGGTCTTATATTATCACATTGGAAGGGTGGTAACATTCACAGTAATATTACGGATGATACCTCTGGTGGTATTGTATTGAATGCAATCGAACAACAGGTAGAAGGCATTAATAATCCATTAATTACTGCTACACACTTTGACATTGACGGTTTTGTAGGCGTTTGGGCATTATTTGAGCCCGAACTAGCCATGAAATACAAGTCAGTGATGCATCAAATGGCCGTTATTGGTGACTTTAGAGAGCTTGATTTATCTAACGAAGGTGCAGAACAAGCGCTTAAATTGGTTTGCTACATTAATGCGGTAGAAAAAGAGCAATTTTATGTCCCTTTTGGAGAAGAAGAAGAAATGAAATTGTGCGTTGAAAAGTTTGCCTACTTCATTCCTCAATTTAAAGCTGTGCTGCAGAATACTGAAGCCTATCGAGAAAAATGGGAGGAAGAGTATCTGCAAGTAATGGCTGATTACGAAAACATCAACTCAGGAAAGTATCCGATTAATGATTACCCTGAAATAGGACTTCAGTGTGTGCACGCAGATGCTCCACTGCACTACTATGCACTTTTTTCAAAAAGCAATGGTTTTGATATTGTGATGAGCATTTACCCTAACAACTGCTACGAGGTTGAATGCAAATACACCACATGGGTAGATATAACGAGCAGGCCCACACTTCCTCGAATCTCATTTAAACCATTGGTAAAGCAGCTAAACATATTGGAGAAAGGCGGATATACTTGGCATGCAGATGGTGTGGCTGACACAGGCCCTATTTTGCGCCTAGAAAGCAACCAACTTTCTAAAGCAGAAAGATATGCTAACCCCACAGAGCGAAATATATACCCATCTACCATAGATTCCTATATTTTTGAACGATTAGTTACCGATTTCTTATCTTTTGCCTACCGGAACATTTCTGCAAAGAAAAACTGGACATGGAAAGAAGTTAGAGCAATTAATAAGGCAATCTAGCAAGCGATTAATCCAACAATTAGTCGATTGATTAATTTTAGCACTATCCAGTCCACCAATAGTCGAGGCAATAAAATAAGCTTAAGTAAGTATGATACAATTCTTAGAAAAACATAAAGAAGACATTATTTCGGGAGTGCTAATTATACTTGCAGTGATAGCGCTGCAGCTCTTGACGAGGTTATTGTACAAGTGGTTTTCTCGCCGCGAAGCAAAACGCTTCCCTGGGGAGGTGTCTACAAGCCTGATGTTTGTTAGAAGGATACTGAATGCCCTTTGGGTCGTTCTTGGTATTATTGGCTTGAGCTTTCTTTTTGCAGAACGCGATAAGTACGAAGTGTTGGAGGAGAACTTTCGATTGGTTGCCTACCTTGGATTACTTGCTGTTGCGACCATTGTGTCTGCAGCTACATCTAATATGTGGTTTAAACGCAGTATTGATCGAAAAGTAAGGGTGGGCGATGACCCCACTGCCTATAAGTTTCTGCGCTATGTTGCTGCCATCAGTATTTACACGGTAGGTATTTTATTCGGACTATTAGCTTTTCCGTCATTACGAGGCGTTGCACAAACTGCCCTTGGTGGTGCAGGAGTTATCGCTATAATCGCGGGTGTGGCTTCTCAAGAAGCATTAGCAAATTTGGTCGGTGGCATCTTTATTATTTCTTTCAAACCATTTAGAATAGGCCATATTATCAAGCTTTCGGATAACATGATTGGCATGGTTACCGATATTACACTCCGCCATACCGTCATTCAAAATTTTGAAAATAAAATGATTGTGATTCCAAATGCGATGATCAACAAAGAGAAACTCATCAATTTTGACTTGGGTGAAAAGAAGTGCTGTGAACGGGTAGAAATTGGCATTTCGTATGATAGTAATGTAAAATTGGCCAAAAAAATCATGCAGGAAGAATGCGAAAATCACCGCTTTATAATTGATAACAGAACTCCTGAAGAACTTGAAAAGAAAGAACCAATTGTAAAAACGGCCGTGATCAGCTTAAATGATTCATCGGTAACCATTCGTGCTTGGGCATGGACAAAAGACTTTCCAGACGCCTTTGAACTCAGAATAGATGTGCTTGAAAGCATCAAAAAACGATTTGAAGATGAAGGCATAGAAATACCATTTCCCTACCGAACAATTGTTATGAAGAAGGAGATGGACGGAAAAAAAGAAACACATTAAACTGGTTGCACTATATGCGAAGTCTCTAAGAATGTATATTTTTAGACTTCTTAATTTACCATCATGAAAAACATTTTTCTTGTCTTTTTAATTGCTACTTCTGCTAATCTTGGAGCACAAAACCCTAATATTCAAGAGTTACTATTTACACTGCCGGATGTTATATTTGAAAAAATATCGACACCACTAGGTTATGAAGCAGCTTATGAACTAAAAATCAAACAACCCATTGATCATGAACATCCTGAAAAAGGATATTTCTATCAGCGTGCGTATTTGAGTCATAAAGGATTTGAACGCCCTACTGTGATGGTGACCCAAGGATACAGCAGCAGCCGAAATAGAGTTGGTGAAGTAGCTGAATTATTATCTGCAAATCAACTAGATATTGAACACCGCTACTTTGGAGAGAGCTTACCGGATTCAATTGACTATGCTTATCTAACATTGGAACAAGCTACCGCTGATTTACACCATATAAATGAAGTATTTAAACAAATATATACCAAACAATGGATTAGTACAGGAATTAGTAAGGGTGGGCAAACCACTATCTTTTACCGATACTTCTACCCTGAGGATGTAGATGTGAGCATTCCATATGTAGCTCCCCTTAATTTGAGCTTAGAAGATGAGCGTATTTACAACTTCCTAGATACAGTAGGCTCAGATGCTTGTAGGGAAAAAATATTAGCAGTTCAAAAGCGTTTACTTACAGAGCGAGAAACGGTATTTCCTTTATTGAGGTGGTATACTTATGGCGCACAATTGCGTTTTAACTACCTCACATTTGAGGAGGCTTTTGAGTATGCTGTATTGGAGTATTCTTTCTCTTTTTGGCAATGGGGAAGTGATTGTGAAAAAATTCCTTCCGCGGATGCTCCAATTGAAGAAATACTGTATCATTTCGTAACCGTATCTGGTCTTGATTTTTTCGCCGATGCAAGCATGAAAGCATATGCTTCCCACTATTATCAAGCAGGAGCTCAAATGGGCTACTACGGCTATAATATTAAGCCGTTTAAAGATTTATTAAAAGCGCTACCAACGACTAAAAACCCCTCTGCGGTTTTTATGCCCAATAAAATGGTTGTTCCTTTTGATAATGAAATCCCTAAAAAGGCTTTAAGCTGGGTAAAAAATAAGGGTGATCGAATGGTTTACATTAATGGGAACTCCGATACATGGTCGGCAACAGCAATACGCCCAAGTAAAAATGTAGATGCTTTATTTTTCTTTTTGACAGGTGAAGATCATGCCGGTGCGCGAATCAAAAATATGAGTCAGGCTGAACGGGAGGAACTAATTACTGCCCTTGAGCGTTGGTTAAAGCTAGAAATAGAATAGTAGTACTGCTAAACATTCATTAATGAAACTTAAAATTAAAGCTCCTTTTAAACCTACGGGTGATCAACCTTCCGCAATAAAACAGCTCTCTGAAGGTGTAGAAGCAGGAGATAAAGCTCAAACGCTTTTGGGAGTAACAGGATCCGGTAAAACGTTTACTATTGCTAATGTTATCGAGCAAACGCAGCGACCCACTTTAATTTTAAGTCATAATAAGACCTTAGCGGCTCAGCTGTATGCAGAGTTTAAAGAATTCTTCCCTGATAATGCGGTGGAGTATTTTGTTTCCTATTACGACTATTATCAGCCCGAAGCTTATATCCCCACCTCAGATACCTACATAGAAAAGGATCTTTCTATCAATGATGAAATAGAGAAATTACGTTTGAGCACAACTTCTTCCCTTTTGTCAGGCAGAAAAGATGTGATCGTGATTAGCTCGGTTTCTTGTATTTATGGTATTTCTAATCCAGCTGATTTTAAACAAAATGTAACGACTGTAGAAGTTGGGCAAGAGATTAGTAGAAATAAATTACTTCATCAATTTGTAGGCGCTTTATATTCACGAACTACTGCAGATTTTCAGCGTGGAAACTTTCGAGTAATTGGTGATGTAGTGGATATATTTCCCGCTTATGCTGACATCGCTTACAAAATCACTTTTTGGGGAGATGAGATCGAAGAAATCGTTTCCTTTGATCCGGTGAATGGCACGACCATTGAAAACTTTGAATTTTTATCTATCTACCCGGCGAACATTTTCGTTACCACCAAAGACCGGATGACGCAATCTATCTTCCAAATACAGGATGATATGATGAAACAAATAGAATACTTTAAATCGGAGGGAAAACACCTTGAGGCAAAACGATTAGAAGACAGAACAACATATGACCTAGAAATGATGCGGGAGCTGGGCTATTGCTCCGGAATAGAAAACTATTCTAGGTATTTTGATGACAGAGCGCCCGGTACTCGCCCTTTCTGCTTGATGGATTACTTTCCAGAGGATTACTTATTGGTCGTTGACGAAAGCCACGTTACCGTATCGCAGATCAACGCCATGTATGGAGGTGACCGAAGTAGAAAAACTAACTTGGTAGAGTTTGGGTTCCGCTTACCTGCTGCAATGGACAATAGACCGCTAAAATTCAATGAATGGGAAGCGTTGCGGAATCAAACTATTTATGTGAGTGCTACTCCGGCAGACTATGAATTGAAAGAGTCAGAAGGTGTGGTTGTTGAGCAATTAATTCGCCCAACTGGATTACTCGATCCAATTATTGAGGTACGCCCAAGTTTAAATCAGGTAGATGACCTTATGGAAGAGATTGTGGTTAGGGCCGAGAAAGATGAGCGATCGTTGATTACTACTTTAACCAAAAGAATGGCAGAAGAGCTAACCAAATACTTCACTGCCGGTGGTATTCGCTGCCGCTACATTCACTCAGATGTAGAAACCTTAGAGCGAGTAGAAATTCTGCATGAGCTGAGAACAGGTGTTTTTGATGCGCTGATTGGTGTAAACCTTTTAAGAGAAGGACTTGATTTACCTGAGGTTTCTTTAGTAGCCGTTTTAGATGCAGACAAAGAAGGGTTTTTACGTTCCAACCGATCGCTAACACAAACAGCAGGGCGAGCAGCGAGAAACGTAAATGGTCGCGTAATTTTTTATGCAGATACCATCACATCTTCTATGCAAACGACTATTGATGAAACAGAGCGAAGAAGAGAAAAACAAATTGCTTATAATTTAAAACACGGACTTACTCCTCAAGCATTAAATAAAGCACAACGAGGAACTATTGGTAAGTCTAACAGCACACTGGACAAAGAAGCTAAAACCTATGAGCTTGAAGAGCGTAAAGCCATTGCAGCAGATCCGGTGGTGCAATACATGGATGAAAAGCAATTGCATCGAGCCATTTCAAGAATCAAAAAGGACATGGAAAAAGCAGCAAAAGATTTAGACTTTATGGAAGCTGCACGCTTACGTGATGAGATGTACGAAATGGAAAAGCTATTGAATAAGAAGTCTGAGAAAAAAGGAAGCAAGTAAAACTATTGATAAGGGTTACTCCTCTTCCTCTTCATACCTAAATCGAAGTTGGATACCATAACGAATTTCTTCTTTTTCTAGATTAGATAAGGATATTCCGAGCAACCGAATCGGCTGAGTTGGCAATTCTGGTGCTCTGAGCAGTTCCACTGCTATGGACCAAATATCCTTGAATGTACTGATGTAACTTCCTACGGTTTTAGAGCGGGTTTGTACCGTAAAATCATTGTACTTAAGCTTTAGAACCACAGTTTTGCCTGCATTCTTGGATTTCTTGGTTCGACTAACCACTGTTTCGCAAATTTTCTGCAATGCCTTTAATAGCTCCTTCTCTGTCTCCAAGTCGTCTGAAAACGTATTCTCTGCTCCAATAGATTTTCTAATGCGGTTAGCTTGAACTTCTCGCTCATCTATTCCTCTAGCAATTTTAAAATAATGCAATCCGGCTTTACCAAAATTACTGTGAAGCCATTCCTGAGATTTAGACTTTAGGTCAGCGCCATTGAACACACCAAACTTTTTCATCTTCTCCGCGGTCACTTTTCCGATTCCATGAAACTTTTCGATTTTGAGTTGCTCAATAAACTGTCCTCCTTCATCAGGCATAATAACAGCCATACCATTTGGCTTATTAATATCAGAAGCGGTTTTAGCTAAAAATTTATTGTAGCTAACTCCTGCAGAAGCGGTTAATTGCGTTTTTTCAAAGATTTCTGCTCGTATGTTCATCGCAATTCGCATGGCAGAAGTAATCGACTTCTTGTTTTCCGTAACATCTAGGTAAGCCTCATCCAAAGAAAGCGGCTCGACTAGATCAGTATAGGACTTGAATATCTCCATAATTTGAGCAGAGACTTCCTTGTACCGTTCAAAACGTGCCTTCACAAAAATTAAATCGGGGCACCTTCGGGCTGCAGTGATGGATGGCATGGCAGAATGAACACCGTATTGACGAGCTTCGTAGCTTGCAGCGGCTACTACTCCTCGTTCTCTAGAGCCACCTACAGCTATAGGTTTTCCTTTTAGTTCAGGATTATCCAATTGCTCCACAGAAGCATAAAATGCATCCATATCAACATGAATAATTTTTCTTGTATTAAGGTCTTCGATCAATCGATTAAGTTCATTTGCTTTAGCAAGAAAGTTGCATTCATATTTTGACACACCCCTTTTTTTAAGGTATAATCAAAATGCAACTCATCACCATTCATTTCTACCTCAAAGGCATAGTTTGAAATATTGTTCGGATAAACTGAATTCAATTTGCAAAGCGATAAATCATGTGTCGCAATAATTCCAGATAGCGGATATCGCAGTAACTTCTTTAAAAACTCGGCAGAACCAGTTGCTTTATCCTTAGAATTTGTTCCTTTTAAGATTTCATCTAAGATTGTAAAGGTTGGTTGGCCTAATTCTAATAAATCTACTAACTGCTTTAAGCGTTTAAGCTCAGCAAAAAAGTAAGATTCGTTATCACTTAAGGAGTCTTCAGTTTTCATGCTCGAAAACAATGCCACGGGAGTAAAAGTCAATCGACCTGGAAGAGAGGCTCCAACAGAAGCCATAATCATACTTGCTCCAATGGTTCTTAAGAATGTACTTTTACCTGCCATATTAGCTCCTGTAATGATATTAATCTGGTTCCAACCTTCAATCAAAATACTATTAGGAACCCGACTATTAGGTTTTAATAATGGGTGCGATAGCTGCTCAGCCTGATAATAAAATGAATCTTGATCTACAATAGAAGGGAACGTGTTTTTAGGATTATTGAAAACATAATTAGCTATGGAAATTCGTGCATCAAACTGATGAACAGACTCTAACCAATTAGGTAATTTATCACCAAAATGGCCCTGCCACTCCATGAAGCTTTTTAAATGACGAACATCCCAAAGAAAAAGAGCATTTAATACTACTCCCATCAACATGTTATTTCGGTTATCGAATCCGTTTAGAATCTTCCTTAACTTTTCAAGTGCAACTGAAGCTTTTACATCTCCTACTAATTTTGACTGACTATGCTTATTTAAGACTTCATGAAACACTTCATTTTCTATCAATTCAATGTAATGACGATATGCTGAAATATCCTTTAAAACTTCCTCTACGTTACCAGAGACTGCTGTTGTTTTTTTTAAAAAACTCCCTGTATAGCTTAATGTAATTATAGCACCATAAAGCAAGTATGTAAAAGGAATAACACCCATAATAAGGAGTGCTAGTAAAGAAAGCATTCCAAGAGGCAATAGATAATAGAGCAATTTTTGAAATTGATTGGAGAAAACTTTTACAGAACCAAAATAGATATCTGTAT
>CBFHLF010000081.1:0-10497 GCA_965656555.1 uncultured Acidiluteibacter sp.
TCTATGATGCAAATAATGAAACATACTGATACACCTATCCATAGGATTTCTTGAAAAAGCAAAAGAAAAGATTGAATTCCAATTGTCTTTATATAGATATTTTGTGGCAAATAAGACCCTTTTAAACTGATAGTCTCCTAAAACAACACGGTAATTATTCAAAGTATCATTATACTCTTCAGGTGAAGTTTGGATAAAGTTTTTTGGCTTTTTTACTTTGTCAACCATTCTATAGTGTGGTTGCAGTAATTGTCTTGTAGTTTGCCCCGCTGATTTCTTAACATGTAACCAGAAAAACTCGTTATATTTCATCTTCTTACTTTAGAGTTTGTTGTTTATAATTACAGATTTTATTTGGGTAAAATAGTTCTAACGAACCGATAGAGTCTTTTTAACCTGCTAGTAGTAAGCTCATTTTTATCTAATTATTCTACTTTCACTCCAATAATACAAACATCATCTACTTGCTCCAAATTGCCCTTCCATTCTTCAAAAGCCGTATTAATGATTTCTCGCTGGCTTTCCATTGATTCATTTTGTATCGACAAAAGTAACTTTCTAAAGTTGGTAGTTTTAAATTTCTTGCCTTTCTCTCCACCAAATTGGTCGGAAAAGCCATCCGAGAAAATATAAATTGCATCTCCTTTCTGCAGTTCAGAAGTTTGGTTAGAATATGGCTGAGGATTATCAAACTTACCTATGGGTTGTTTGTCAGCTTTTGTTTCCAGTATTTCTCCATTTCGTATAACCCACAATGGATTGTTCGCCCCTGCATATTTTAAGATATTTCCTTCGAGAGAGCAGAGAGCTATATCCATCCCATCTTTAACTTCCTCTTCGCTCTTTTCAAATTCATGGACTACGATTTCCCTTGTTTTATCTAATATTTCACCCGGTTCGGTTAGTCCATGCTCTCTTACTGATTTGTTTAGTGCGTAATTACAGACAACTGAAATCATGGCTCCTGGAACTCCATGACCGGTGCAGTCTGCTGCTGCAAACAAAACCTTACCATCTCTATATTCCATCCAGTAGAAATCTCCAGCCACTACATCTTTGGGTTTGTAAAAGATAAAGCTGTAAGGCAGATACTCTTTTACCTGATTATGGGCAGGCAGAATAGCACTTTGAATACGTTTAGCGTATTGTATACTGTCTTTAATTTCCTTATGAGCTTCTTCAACGATTTCTTTTTGTTTACTTACTTCATCTCTTTGTTTATCGGCTTCATTTTTCTGTTCTCTGATCTCTTTAGTAGCTGTATCCACTTCTATTTCCAGTTCTTTCTGGCGTTGTTTGAGACGTCTGGTTTGCAAACGAATAAGCAGCCAAACCAACTGAACAAAAAGTAATGAGTAAATTGTATACGCCCACCATGACCTATACCAAGGCGGTAATATACTGAAATTAAACTCAATGGGATCACTCCACACTCCCCATGGGCTTTGTGCTTTAAGAATAAAGGTATAATCGCCTTCACTTAAGTTATTATAGGTTGCTTCCGATTTTTTGGTTATTGGACTCCAAGTATCATCCATACCTTTCAACATATATTGGTAATTCACTAAAAAATTACGCCCTGTTTCTATGGCATTAAACTCAATAGTTAGGGCGTTATGCTCATGAGGCAAAACCAAGCTCTTCGGTAATGGATAAAATTTATTAATAATATCAAAGGTTATACCTGAAAGACGTTTATTTAAGGTATCTCGCTCTGCTCGACTCAACACTTTTCCATACGTAGCTATTTCTTGTTGAGCCAAAATAGTACTGTCTTGTTTAGAACTCAACTCTTTCTCTTTGTCCATCCCAGAACTCACAAGACTATAAAAACAAACATTCTCCCCTTTTAGAATCAACTTATTGATAACAACATTAGGTGGTGCTATACTTCTATTCACTTCATTTAAATCTACTCTTGAAACCCCATTACTTCCGTGACCAACCCATAAGATACCTTTATGATCTAGATGCATGCTTCCATTGTTGTGAGCTGCATTTACATCACGTATTGGATAACCCGTAAATTGGTTGTATACATTTAGATTTTTTAAATTACCATGAATTTGTTTTGATACCATTTGCATTACCTGCTTTTCAGATATTACTGCTAAACCAAAGTTTGTTCCTACTATTAAGTTACCTTCATAATCAAAACGCAACGCGCAAATTCCATTATCGGGCAAACCATGTTCCGTGTTATAAGTTAAAAACATATTGTTAGTACTGACAATATTGTTGTTTTGTTCTTTTATTTCCTTCTCGCTTTGTGCCAGTAGTACATTCACCCCACCGCCAGAGGTTCCCAACCATAGGTTTCCACTTTTATCTTCAGCAATACTAAATACCGAGTTATTGGCTAAGCCTTGCTCGGTTGTATAAGTTATAAACGATTCCCGATCATATTTCGATAATCCGCCAGAAGTTCCAAACCATAAGTTTCCATTTTTGTCTTCGACAATACACCTAACAGAATTATTGGCTAGGCCTTGATCAATGGTATAAGTGATAAATGACTTCCCATTATATCTCGACACTCCGCTATCGGTTCCGAACCAAAGGTTTCCATTTTTATCTTCTGCAATACTTAAAACAGAGTTATTAGCTAAGCCTTGATCAGTGGTATATGTTATAAACGACTTTCCATCATACTTCGATACTCCGCCATAGGTTCCCAACCAAAGGTTTCCGCTTTTATCTTCGGCAATACTTAAAACTGAGTTATTAGCTAAACCTTGATCAAGGGTATAAGTGGAAAAAGACTTCCCATCATACCTACTAATTCCCGCGCCGTAAGTGCCCAACCAAAGATTTCTGCCTTTATCTTCCGCTATACTTATAACAGAGTTAAGTGCTAAGCCTTGCTCGGTGGTATACGTTATAAACGATTTTCCGCCATACTTTGATACTCCGCCATCAGTTCCAAGCCAAAGGTTTCCACTTTTATCTTCGGCAATACTTAAAACAGAATTATTGACTAAGCCTTGCTCGCTGGTATAGGTGATAAAAGAACTCCCATCATACTTACTAACTCCTTGACCATTGGTCCCAAACCAAAGGTTTCCACTTTTATCTTCGGCAATACTAAATATGGAGTTATTGGCTAAACCATGCTCGGTGGTATAGGTGATAAACGTTTTTCTATCATACTTATTCACTCCTCCACCATAAGTTCCGAACCATAGATTTCCGCTTTTATCTTCCGCAATACTTAAAATATAGTTATTTGCTAAACCCTGCTCAGTAGTATAGGTGATAAATGTTCTCCCGTCATATTTACTAACCCCTCCGCCATAAGTTCCGAACCATAGATTTCCACTTTCATCTTCCGCAATACTGAAAACAGTATTATTGGCTAGCCCTTGTTCGCTAGTATAGGTGGTAAAAGAGCTCCCATCATACTTACTAACCCCTCCGCCATTAGTTCCGAACCATAGGTTTCCGCTTTTATCTTCTGCAATACTGAAAACAGAATTATTAGCTAAGCCTTGCTCGCTGGTATAGGTGATAAACGATTCCCCATCGTATTTACTCACACCTCCCCCATAAGTTCCCAACCATAGGTTTCCGCTTTTATCTTCCACAATACTTCTGACAGAATTATTTGCTAAGCCTTGTTCTGTGGTATATGTTATAAACGATTTCCCATCATACTTTGACACTCCACCTCCTTGAGTCGCAAACCATAAATTTCCCCAGCTATCACAGATAGTGGTTTTACCAAAATTTATTGCGTCCATTGCCAAGCCATCATCACTGGTATAGTTATTGAAAAGTCCCTTACCTTGGTCAGGGTGTATAACTGGTAGACTATCAATTAATGATATTGCAATTGGCAATTGGGTAACTGTTGGTAAACCTGCTATTTTTGTAATGGGTGGTGATTCATCTTTGAGAAATATTTTTGAGGGTTTTAAGGTATCGTGTAATTGGCTAAAATTAACTATCTCCGGAGGTGCAAATTGGGTTCGCTTAGATAAACCTTGTGGTATTACATCATTTTTTTGATCATTTGCACATGCTATGAGCACTATAAGAGGGAGCAGGTATTTAAGTTTTGTTTTCAATTGTCGTGTTAATTTGCAACAACTTATACAGAGCTGTGCATTATGGGTCTGATAAATATACAACTTCAATTTTGTATAAATAAAAGATGCGTTACGATTTTGTTCCCTTTTCAAATTTTTCAGTGACAAACCCAATGTTCCCGCTTCCTTTAATCATAGGCATTATTTCTTGTCCAACCTTTTCATCATGAGAATTGACGGAGCAAGAAGTAATTAATAAAATGCAAATAATTATAGAATACAAACTTTTAAGCTGTATGGGAATTCTATTGTTGGTAACGTTTACTGTATGTTATGGTGCGTTGTGGTTTTGATAAAGATACTATTTCAGTTTAGCACTTGGCAAAAACCGCTTTGCGGTTTTGTAAATTGCTCTTTTTACAAAATCCGCTTTCGGATTTAGCGCCATTCAAATATCTACTAATCTAGCCAAACGACCTTACTCACAATTAACAATACAGAATACTACAAGGAGTTATCACTCTCATTATAAGACACTCAAAAGAAAATACTCGAGTCAAATGAGTAGTAAATTTACACAGAAACTAAGCGATAAATTGAAAAGCTGATGCTTGCGATTTTGTTTGTTCAAAATCTATCTTGCAAGAATTGGCAAAGTCAACAAGTTATGTAAGTTTTGAGTTAGGTACTTAGTCCAACAGTTAATGCGAAGTGGAGTAGTGGCAATTTTGCAGAAATAGAGTATCAGTTATGGAGTCAAACCGAGAAAGCAAGCATGACTTTGTAAATCCAATTTAAAGAGCAAATATCAGTTGATTTTATCTTCTACGTTTAGCTCTTCTCATTCTTGTTTTTTCGCTTACAATTGGATTGTAGTTTTCAAGTGGGAAAGCTAATTCTGTACTTAATGATTGTGCAAAGTTATTTGCTAAATCTAATGTTTTAAATCTTTTAAGGGCAATCTTAGCTCTATGACTATCAGTTGTCAAATTAACTTCAAATATTACTTGTTTGTAATTTAAAGCAGTAACTAATTTGGGGCTGAGTAATTGTCCTTTTAAATTTTTCTTGAGAATTGTTAAGACTCTATACTTATCAAGATTTAACCACTTACCACTTTTTTGACCATAAAAAGATTTAAAATATCTGTATTTGCAATTAGTTTTATCTATCTCAATTCCAACTTTTAGAGTCAATAAAGTGACAGTTATAGAAATTGCTAAGAGTCCGATTAGAATGTTTGCTAAAAGAAATAAAATTGAAACAATAAATGCAATTATTAGCATACCACTTTTTGTAGTATCAAAGTCATCGCGATAAATTATTTGATTGGACATTAATCTTTAATTCAATTATTTACAACGTTATGGCTAAAGCTAGTGCGGCTTTCCGCGAGTTCCTAAAGAACCGAGATCATCATCGTCAAACCCGTTAGTGTCTATCGAAGACGAGATGGCCCCATTAACTTTAGGTGTTGTTGGGCGCAGGATTTATTATTTCTTTTTCTGTTAAGTCAGTCGTTGTCGGGTAAAGCATCAAATTCTCTCCTTTTATTGTCCATCCACTCGCTCATGGAATTGGGTGCTTGCATTTCATTCATAGCTTTCATGTGTGCTTCATCCTGTTGTTGAAACATTTCCATTCCATGCTTTTTGCTTTGTTCGGCTATCTCGTCAAAAGTTTCTCCATGGAATTCTTGGTCACAAGCTCCATCTAATTCCTTTATTTCAATTAGTTTATTTTTATTCCAAACTTCAACTCTAGAAATCAGGTTATTAGTCACCCCAATCAAAATTTTATCAACTTGTGGGTTATCCGCAATGACTATCTCTTGCCCGTAAAACTCTTTTGTAGGATTTTTAAAATTCTTCTTTCTGATTTTTACTGAACTTTTGAAAGCACTTATTTCTTGGTTTTTTGTAGGGATTTCAGATAATGAGATTTGGTCACTTAAACTAATCCTTCGTTTCGAAAAGTCAGCTTGTGGATCATTTACAATAAATGCAGTGGTTGCAAAAAGGATTACAATTACTGTAATTGCAACTAAAATTGATTTTGCTGTTTTCTTCATATTTGATTTTTTAATTCAAACTCATAAATGGTGAGATTATTGTATTTCGGATTCTCGCTAACGGTTGGCTGCACGCAGTTTCTCGTAGGGCATTGCTTATAAGTGTTCTCAGCTTTAGTTTTTATTCTTTCTTAAATACTCTTCCGTAATTCGATTCCAATATTTGCCCATTTTCACCTAAGGTTAGTATATATTCATAATTGAACCCTAGCACAAGCCAACTTCCATTTTCTAACAGCGATAATTCATTCTTACTACCTTGACTTTCAAAATAAGGCTTCCCACCTTCTATATATATCTCAGCTTCTTGGTTATCCGATGTCGAATACTTACCTGATAGCTTTTTAAAAGCTACTTTATTTGCATCTATTTGTCTAAGACCACTTGAAGTAACATGACTGTGATTTATTTTGGTTTCTATTCCTATCGTATTAATTATTTTATAAGCTAAATCCCAAGGATTTACCATATCGTTTCCATTATAACCTAAATTTGAGAGCATGATAACGGTGGTGCTTTTTTGCGGAATGTTTACCAAAATAGTTCCCGATATTCCTGTGTGACTAACAAATTTTAAACCATTGATATCATTAATCTCCCAACCACCGCCATAAGAGATTTTTGATTTGTCATTTAGTATACCTTTCGAGAACAGAAATTTTTGGTTCGTCTCATTGAGAAAGTCAGTTCCCGAAATAACCTTTTGCCACTTCATTAGATCCTTAACGTTTGAAAACACACCGAAATAAGAGGGGATCTCATAATCCCATGTTCTCATAATATTTATCCACTCTCCTTCCTTCAGCGAATATCCTCTAGCTTGATTCTTTATCACCTTTTCTTGGTCAACGAAATACGTGTTCGTCATACCATATTGTTCAAAAACATTTGACAAATAAGTTTTATAACCACCTGTAATATTATCGATAACAAGACCTAAAAGCAAATACCCAACATCGCTATAATTATAAGCCGTACCAGGAGCAGAATCGAGAGAGTCCGTAATTATCGATTTTATTGCCGCATCTTTACTGACAGTATTTGTTTGCATCATCATATCCAAATCGTCTGCAGTCATATTGGCGTAGCCTGTAAAAGACATTTGTGTGAAATTGTCATGAGGAAACATACCCGGTAATCCGGAAGTATGCCATAACAATTGTTTTAAAGTTATTGCTTTCCAATGTTCAGGACATTCAGGGAAATACTGGTACAAATAATCATCTACATTTAATTTTCCATCTTGTTGAAGTTTAAGAATTGCAGCAGCAGTAAATTGTTTCGTTAAAGATGCAAGCTCGAAAGTAGTGTTGATGTCTACTTTAACGTCATTTTGAATACTTGATAGACCATAAGCCTTTAATGTTCTAAGGCTATCCTTCTGATCAATAGCGAGGGAAAGTCCGGGTAGTTTGTTCTTTAACATGTAGGAACCAACTATCTCGTCAATGGAATCTTGAGCATTCAAATTGGATATTGAAAGCAGAAGTATCAGTATGAATTTATATTTTAAATGTAATTTCATTTCTTGATAGTAGTTTTTTTAATCACTCTTTTTTAAATGTATAGTTTGTATATTTATAGTTGGGTGCACCACAACGGTAAATTGCATGAAAAGTGTCAGACAGCTTGGTACTTTCCTGTCACACCGCTACGCAGTTTAAGCGGGCTACAAATCTTAGTAGTAAACATTTTACCTACCATTACTTAAACAAAGTGTTAGTTTCAGTGCTTTTTTTTAACAATGTATAATTAGTTCCTTTTAATTCAACTTGTCTAAAGTTAATTGGCAATTCGTCTCCATTCTTAATTAAAAAGTAGTCATGCTCATTATCACAATCAAGGCTTATGTAACCGATTCTACTAAAATATGCAACAAGTCCCCAGTTTGACCATGTTTCCTTTGTACAACTAATTATGGTTCCCTCCTCTAATAAATTAGAAATTAAACTAACATCTTTTATCTTGTCCGTATCTCTTGAATACTCTCCAAATTTTAAAATGGAGATAATTAGTAATAAACCAATTACGGAGTAAAGCAGCTTTTTAAACCATTTGAAATATTTTTCAGGTACTATTCTCATTTTTTCCATCACGTATTCATTTAATAGGAAGCCAAAAGACAAAGCATAAAAAGGGATTGAAGGTATTAAGTAAAATTTTCTCTGTTTTAAGGAAATTATCAAAGGAATAGATGCACAAATTCCGACTGTTAAAAAGAATAGAAAATTTTTATTTACCACAAACTTCTTATTTTCTTTGTTTTTAATTCTTGCAATTAAAAAAGCTATTAATAATGCAAGCATTACAGCAAGATCTATAAATAAATCAAGTAGGATCTTAAACCTATTAGTGGTTGTAACCTCTCGTTGTCCTTGCAATGCCGGTAAAAATTGTTGGTTAAGATATCTTGAAATATTATCTATTATCTCTGGATACAACTTTGTTGAAATAATTGAGATAATAATCATCGACAAGATTAAAACGATAAAATGTACTGCAGCTTTTTTATTTTCCTTAAAAATAATCCCAAATAACAATGGTGTTGCTATTGGGAATAAACCAACAAAGCCTTTGGATAGAAAAGCGAAAATAATTAATAGTCCGCTCAATGGAACTAGATAAATGTTATTTCCTTTAAGTGCTTTCAATGTAAAAAAGACAGAAGAAATTGTAAAAACAGTCATTGTATTTTCTAGCATATTATTGCTATATGACCAAGAAACAACAGGCACTAGAAGCCATAATAAAACTGGAAACCAATAATTTTCTTTTATCTTAATATTGGCTAATTCTCTCCAACACATTACTATCCCTAGTGCAGTAAGTAATGCTGTGAAAAATGTAAAAATTCTTTCTGTATAAAAATGATTTCCAAACAATTTAAAGAATAACGATTCAATAATAAAAACAAATGGAGGGTGTTCTGAAAACGAAGGGTACAATGTTTTTGTGTAGTGAGGTTCCCAAAACTGCCCATACCCAGTTGCCAAATTCTTTGAAATTGCAGCATAAGTAATCCCATCTAGAAACATTCCTTTTTGGACTAAAGTTGGTATTAGCAGTCCAATAAATAATGTTAATGTTAATATTTTGAATGTAATTGTCTTCATAGTATTGAATCTAACGCCCATGCAAGATGTATGGGTAGCTTGATAAAGATACAATTAGCGTTTAACTAATCAGCAAAAATCCCGTTCGAACAGGATTTTTGTAAGTTGCTCTCCAAAACAAAATCCGCTAGCGGATTTTGCGACTATCAAATAACTACTAAAATTGCCAAACTTCCTTACCCACAATGCACTATACAGCGTGTTGTAGCAAGTTTTTTATTTTTTTAATCAATTAGTAGAGTTGTCAGAAAAGGTAGAATCAATGTCGAAATTGTAAAGATTGCATCTCCAAAATGTAATCGTCTGTATTCCCCTTGTTCCCAACTCATCATCATATATCCTGTCATAAGTGGTTCATTTTTAAACAGCTTCAAAAAAAGTTATCTAAAGAGTCCGCAATAAATCATGAATAACAGAGGTAAAAATGTCCATGTAGCCGCATTCCCTTTTGCCATTTCAAGACTTGGTCTGTCCATGTTTAGATACCCGAAAGTGGCAAGTCCAATTGTCAATATGAGAATCGTCCAATAGTTTTTCGGCTTTTTCAACAACTTATATCCTATGAAAAGAACAAATTGCAGTCCTGCCCCTGAAATGATATATGTTAATTGATTGTCCATTTTTAATGTGCTACAACGCTCCGACTATGAAATGTAGCCGCAAGCAGTGTCGGTTAAATTTAGCATTAAAGGTAATCAAACCATTGCCAAACGTTGGCTGCGGCTATATTTTATAGTTTTTGTAAGGGCAAGTTTTTTATTTATAAATCTGCTATAGTTTTGAAGATAGATCTTGTCGACCAATGATCGCCATAATTTCTACTACATCATTATTAATCCGATAGTATACTTGGTCAGAACCACATGGGCATCTTCGATACCCTTCTTTGATATGGTCAATTGATTCAAAAGCGAACGGTTGTTTAGCGATTGTTTCAAAACAGTCCAAGAAGTCGTTAAAATATCTATCAGCCTGATTCATTCCAAACTTCCGGATACCAAAGTGGTGAATCCTGATTAAGTCAGCTTCTGCATCGCTGCTAATTTTATACTTAGCCATTAAAAGAGGCTTTGGATTCAGCTAAAATTTCAGCACCGCTTTTAGTAGTAAATCCACTTTTTTCAGCTTTTTCCAATTTAGCAGCAATCCAGTCAATTTGTCTTTGCTGACCTCTTGCTTGTCGAACTAGGTCATTGATCAGTTCACTTTTGCTGGAGTATTCTTTTTTGTTTACCTGAGCTTTCAGCCATTCGTCGTTTGGCTCAGTGAAAGATATGCTTTGACG
>CBFHLF010000082.1:0-10466 GCA_965656555.1 uncultured Acidiluteibacter sp.
GCTGTTGTTTCCGTTGGTGTTTCTTCTGGGGTGTTGTCTATGGTTTCTTCTGGAGTAGAGGTAGACGCAATTTCTTGAGGTTGAACATCACCCATGCCCATTTCCGAAGTACCAAAATTAATGGTAATACCTTCTTCTTCCGGCGGAGGATTCATATGCGTCATTCCAAAGAAGATGAATAGAATGATCAATACCACATGTATAATTATTGTGGTGGTTAATCCAATTCGCTTATTTTTTGTCCTTACTAGCTCCATTAGTTAGGGTTCGTAGCAAGTACGAGTTTAAATTTATTTCGATTAGCGATGTCCATTATCTTTACAGCTTCTTCTACAGCAATGGTTTTATCTACGTGAAGAATGATAGAACCATCTAAATCTCCGGATAATTTTTGTAAGAGCAAAGGCTCTATAAATTCAAATTGCACTTGCTCTTCGTTGATGTAATAGTTCAGATCTTTAGTAATTGACAAGGATACCGTTTGTTTTGCTAGCGTTTTACTCGAGCTACTTGGTAACAATAATTTTAATGCATTAGGACTTACTAAGGTAGAAGTCAGCATAAAAAATATGAGTAACAAAAAAACTATGTCAGTCATAGACGACATGTTAAAATTGGCACTTACCTTATTTCTTGATCGTATAGCCATTATGCAGGTTCATTTAAGATGTCTAAGAATTCTGTTGTGCGTGCTTCCATTCTAAATACCACTTTCTCTACCTTAGCTACTAATGTGTTGTATCCAATGTAGGCAACGATGCCTACTACAAGACCTGCAATGGTGGTTACCATAGCCGTGTAAATCCCTTCAGCAAGCATGGCTACATCAATATTGCCTCCTGCTGCTGCCATCTCATGAAAGGCCAATACCATTCCGATTACAGTACCCAAGAAACCAATCATAGGTGCAGCTCCTGAAATAGTTGCTAAAGAAGCCAAGTTGGTTTCTAACTTATAAAGCTCTAGCTTCCCTGTATTCTCTATCGCCGCAGCGATATCACCCAACGGTTTTCCAATTCGATTTACTCCTTTTTCAATCATTCGTGCAATTGGAGAAGGGGTGCTTTTGCACAATGCTTTTGCTGCATCAATTTTGCCATCATGGATAAAATCTTTGATTTGATTCATGAAGTTTTCATCTTCTTTTGCTGCTTTGGTAATACTTAAATAGCGCTCTACAAAGATATATACGGCAACAATCGAGAGAATAAAAAGAGTAGACATTATAATAATACCTCCTATACCTCCTGAAGTAATCAAGTTCATGATTGATAAGGTCTCTTCTTGAGGAACAATGGTGGTAGTGTCTGAAACTGCTGTGCCGGCATCTCCGGTCATGTTAATTTGCAATAGCATGGTTACGATCGTTAAGATAAATTTATGTAAGCTAAATTAGTCTTCCTTAATAATAGAAAAAGCTAACACCTGACTATTTGTAAACAGTCTGATGTTAGCTTTTATTGTGTCTAAGATTTATTCTTAGTGATAAATCGCAATAAAGAAAATAGCACCTAAAATATATCCCGCTAGCGCTAGCCAACTGATATTTTTCAAGTACCAGAAAAATGAAATCTTTTCCATTCCCATTGCAACAACTCCTGCTGCTGAGCCTATGATTAACATAGATCCGCCTGTTCCTGCAGCGTAAGCTATAAAGTGCCAAATGTGATCATCAACAGGGAATACATTCATGTCAAACATACCCATACTTGCTGCCACTAGTGGAACATTATCAATTATGGCTGAACCTGCTCCCAATAATAGTACAAAGTATTTATTGTCCATTACCGCTTGCACATCTTGACCAAATTGGAAAATTAAACCAAGTGATTCAAGTGCTGCAACCGTCATTAAAATTCCTAAGAAAAATAAAATTGATGGCAGCTCAATTTTTGTGAGTGCTTTCATCGTAGGGCTTGATGCATGCGCATCATGCTCAATATCGCTTTTTGCCTCTTCAGTAACTGAAGTCATGCTAAATTGGCGATTACTTATCATCTCTGCTACAAAGGCAACTACACCAAGTGATAACATCATTCCGACATATGGGGGCAAGTGCGTAACTGTTTTAAAGATTGGTACAAAAACAATCATTATTAAGCCTAAATACAGCATGGTTGGCCCCATTTTATTTTGTTCACCTTCTTCTTTAGGCATTTCGAATGTTCCTTTAAATGCGGGTAAAAATGTTGCAATAATAACTGGCAGAAGCATACAAAGTAAAGAAGGTAGAATTAGGTATTCAATCAACTTTATAGTGGTTACTCTATTACCCATCCAAAGCATCGTAGTGGTTACATCCCCAATTGGCGACCATGCTCCTCCTGCATTGGCAGAAACGATGATTAGCCCTGCATACCAAACACGTGTTTGGTTGTCAGGGATTAGCTTTCTAAGTATGGTTATTAAAACTATAGTCGCGGTAAGGTTGTCGATAATTGCTGAAAGGACAAATGCCAATATCGCTACAATCCAAAGTAATTTTCGCTTACTATTTGTCTTAATGTATTTTTTTATGGTTGAAAAGCCATCGAAGTGATCGATAATCTCTACTATCGTCATTGCACCAATAAGGAAGATCAAAATTTCACAGGTCTTTCCAAAGTGATGCAAAAGGGTACTTTCCATTAAGTGAAGTTTCTCTTCATGATCAAGCAACCCAAAGCCTTCCATTAGGCGATGTGCATGTGAGTCAAACCAACCCGTGAAGGTGTCTAGACCGAAAGCAACAAATGCCCATGCAAGAGCCATCATCAATAAGGCCGGCACTAATTTGTCAACCTTTAATGTGTGTTCAATTGTAATTGCCGTATACCCTAATATGAATACAATGACAATAAGTAGTTCATATCCCATTTTAAACTAGTTTACTTAGTGCGATTCCAAAAGCATTTTTAGCAACACCTACTTTGTTCGAATCTTTTTGGTGAGCTGTAACCATTGCTTTCTTAATAATTTCTGATGTATCTCCAAATATAGCTGCATCGCTCATATCAGCACCTGTTTGCATAAAGTAAGCAAATACACGCGCCATACCACAGTTAGATATAAAGTCAGGAATTACACTGATCTTGCTATCTGTATATTCTGCAATAGGACCGAAGAATATCTCTTGGTCGGCAAACGGTACATTAGCTCCCGATGAAATGACTTCCATACCACCTGCTATCATTCTATCTACTTGGTCTTTTGTAATCAATCTAGATGCTGCGCATGGAATGAAAATGTCTGCAGCAACGTCCCAAATTTTCGAATTTACTTCGTCAAATGATAACATGTTGTCGGCATTCAAGAAATTACCATCTTTTTTCAAAAACAACGCTTTAATCTCTTCAAAAGAAAAACCTTCTTCATTGATTAGCCCGCCTACACGGTCTATAATCCCTACTACTTTTGCGCCTTGTTGTGCTAAGTAATATGCTCCGGCAGCTCCTACATTACCCCATCCTTGTACAATTACTTTTTTGCCTTCAAGGTTGGTATTGTGGTATAAATCATAGTAGTGCTTTACTGATTCGGCTACTCCAAAGCCGGTAACCATATCTGCCACTACATATCTTCTGTTTACATCAGGACTGTAGTTGATGTCCTCAATAACTTTGATTACACCATTTCTTAATTGACCGATAATATTTATTTTTTCAGCCTCTGTTGGTTGGTAGTGACCATTAAATACACCTTCTTGGGGATGCCATACACCAAACTTTTCTGTGATTGGAATTACTTCGTGAATTTCGTCTACGTTTAAGTCTCCGCCTGTTCCGTAATAATTTTTCAAGAGTGGAGCTACTGCTTTATACCATCGCTCTAAAACTCCTTTTTTTCGAGGGTCATTCGGATCAAAGTTGATTCCCGATTTGGCACCTCCAATGGCCGGACCTGAAACAGTGAATTTTACTTCCATTGTTTTGGCAAGTGAAGTTACTTCGTGTTTATCTAACCCTACTCTCATTCTAGTGCCGCCGCCTGCAGCACCTCCACGTAAAGAATTAATAACTACCCAGCCTTCAGCCTCGGTTTCAGAATCTTTCCATTCAAAAACGATTTCTGGCTGTTTATTTTCGTATTTCTTAAGTAAATCTTGCATGTTCTAATAATTTGGGGCAAATGTATAAAAAACTATCTTTTAGCTAGGCTTTATATTCTTAATTTAAGGTAAATATAATCCACCCGATCGGTGACTTTTTTTTGCTCCAGTTACCTCCCTAAGTGTGTTTTTCTCTTCTCGGATTCGAAGTACGGCCAAAAAAGCAAAAATTAATGCCTCTTTGAAATCGATTACCTTTTTTTCCGGGACCTGAAGTTTGCTATCAGTAAGCAGACGCAACTGTTCAATAAAGAAGTCGTTGTATGCACCGCCTCCTGTAATTAAAACCTGCTTTGCCTTGGACTTATTGATTGCTTCTGCAATAACTGTTGCGAATGTTGCAGAAAGTGTTGCTAAAATGTCTTGTTGTGAGATTTTATAGGATTGGGTAATTGGATAAATAACGCTTTTTATCCATTCAATCCCTAACGATTTCGGATGACTTTTTTTGAAATAGGGTAGTGCAAGAATTACTGCTTTTAAATCATGGTTAATTACTCCTGAAGCAGCTAAATGACCACTTTTATCATATGGCTGATCTAATAATTGCGCATAGTAATTAAATGGAATATTAAATGGGCTGCAATCAAAAGCCAAACGTTTTCCTTCTTTTTTGTAGGAAATGTTTGCAATGCCGCCTAAGTTAAGACAAGCATCAAATTGATGAAATAATAAGTCATCGCCGATCGGGACTAATCGGGCACCTTCACCACCAAGCGCAACATCTACTGATCTAAAGTCTCCGATGACAGTGCAGCCTGTTTTTGCTGCGAGCGCTGCATTGTTGGCTAGTTGGTAGGTTAGGCCGATTTCGGGCTGATGGAATACGGTGTGGCCATGATTACCAATTATTTCTGGGAATTCTTTTTTATCTTCTTTAAACTCATTTACGGCTGTTGCAACAAAGTTTGTCCAATCATTTTGTAGTTGCACTAATTCAAGACCTGACAAGTTGGTGCTGTTTTTCAACCGTTCGATTAATCTCTTAGGGTAATCAATAGTGCATGCATGATTTATCGAATATTCCCATTTGTTTAATTCTCCTTCTTTAAAGGTGCACACTGCAAGGTCGAGTCCATCAAGCGACGTGCCCGACATAATTCCCAAGGCCTTATAAACATTAATCATAATAAATTGTAATAAGAAAAATGAAAGCGTTATTTTTGTAAACTTTCCGAATAAATAGAGTTTAAAATTACATTTTATAAGTATGGATTTTCAATTATCAGAAGAACATATTGCAGTAAGAGACGCTGCAAGAGATTTTGCACAAAACGTATTGAAGCCTGGCGTTATCGATAGAGATGAAAAGCAGCAATTTCCAACAGAAGAAATTAAGCAACTAGGTGAGCTTGGTTTCATGGGTATGATGGTAGACCCTAAATATGGCGGTGGCGGTATGGATACCGTTTCTTATGTATTGGCTATGGAAGAGATTTCAAAAGTGGATGCATCTACTTCAGTTGTGATGTCTGTGAATAACTCATTAGTATGCTGGGGAATCGAAAAATTCGGTACTGAAGAGCAAAAACAGAAGTATTTAAAGCCACTTGCAACTGGTCAAAAGATTGGCGCATTTTGTTTGTCAGAGCCTGAAGCAGGTTCAGATGCTACTTCTCAGCGAACTACTGCTATCGACAAGGGAGATCACTACTTGTTAAACGGTACAAAAAACTGGATTACCAATGGTGGTAGCGCTTCTTATTATATCGTAATTGCTCAAACGGATATCGAAAAAGGACATAAAGGTATCAATGCATTTATTGTTGAAAAAGATTGGGAAGGCTTTACGGTAGGAGCAAAGGAAAATAAAATGGGTATTAGAGCTTCTGATACACATACTTTAATGTTTACTGATGTTAAGGTCCCAAAGGAAAATAGAATTGGCGAAGACGGATTTGGTTTTTCTTTTGCGATGAAAGTATTGTCGGGTGGACGAATTGGTATTGCTGCACAAGCTTTAGGGATTGCTTCAGGAGCGATGGAATTATCAATTGCCTATTCTAAGGAAAGAGCTGCATTTGGTAAGCCAATTAATCAGCACCAAGCAATTGCATTTAAATTAGCTGACATGGCTACTACTGTTGAAGCATCAAGATTATTGTGCTTGAAGGCTGCTTGGATGAAAGATGCGGGTCTAAACTTTGACAAAGAAAGTGCAATGGCTAAGGTGTTTGCTTCCAAAACGGCAATGGATGTTGCAACTGAGGCCGTTCAAGTGCACGGTGGATATGGGTTTGTAAAAGAATATCACGTAGAGCGATTGATGAGAGATGCGAAGATTACGCAGATCTATGAAGGTACAACAGAAGTTCAGAAAATTGTAATATCTCGTTCAGTATTGAGATAAGGTCATTTTTATAAATACGAAAAGGGTCGCTAAACTAGCGACCCTTTTTTTATGCAAAAGAATCTAGTAGTTTTTCCAATGCTACCCCTCTACTTCCTTTTATCAGGATAGCTTTGTTTTCGATTGTCTTTAATTCTTTTGATTCCAAGAGGTCGGCTCTTCTTTCAAAAAAATGATAATTGGGGAACGCTGATGAGAATTGATAAAAGTTAGACCCAACCAACCTGGCATCACTTAGTCCTAGGCGGTCGATTAATAATAAAATTTCATGATGTTCCTTATGGCTAGTTTCTCCGAGTTCAAACATGTCACCAAGAATGACTGCTTTTTCTTTTTCAGAAGGCAACTGAGCGAATGACTCTAGCGCTGCTTTCATACTGGTAGGATTTGCATTATAGGCGTCAAGATAAATCGTGAGTGACCCCTTATTCATGATTTGAGATCGATTCATATCAGATGCATAATTAGACAGTGCATCATTTATAGCTTGCTCTTCTACACCAAAATAATTGCCCACGCAAACCGCAGCTAATAGGTTATCATAATTGTAACTACCAAAAAGACGGCTTGTGATGGGAGTGTCCGATTTAGTCGCAGTACCATCGTATGACCAATTCCAAATAAAGGAAATGAACGGGTTACTTGATTCCAAACTACCTTCAAGATTGGCTTGAACATGTTTCCCATAAGTGATGGCTTTCAGGCCTCGATCTTTGGCCATTTGCTGCAGCACTTCTGAGTCAGCATTTAAAAAAAGCTCCCCTTTAGATTTCTTGATGTAATCAAATAATTCGCCTTTACCTCTCTTGATGCCGCTTTCTCCACCAAAGCCTTCCAAGTGTGCTTTGCCAATGTTAGTTATCAATCCATAATTGGGCTGTGCAATGTGACTTAAAAAGTCGATTTCTTTCTGATGATTCGCACCCATTTCTATTATGGCCATATCATGCTTTTCACCAATTGAAAGCAGGGATAAGGGAACACCTATGTGGTTATTTAGATTTCCTTTAGTGTAAAAAAGGTTAAACTTCTTACTCAATACAGCAGCCAACAATTCTTTAGTCGTCGTTTTTCCATTGGATCCTGTAATTCCTATGATGGGAAGGTTTAATTGCTTTCGATGATGCTTAGCTAACTCTTGTAGTGAAACTAACACGTCTTTCACTAAAAAGAATTGGCTTTCGGGTAAGTCTTCTTGTTTTTCATCGATTACCACATATTTAGCGCCGTTATCTAAAGCTGACTTGGCGTAAACATTACCATTGAAATTTTCTCCTTTTAATGCAAAGAAAATACTTCCTTCACTAATTTTTCGGCTGTCGGTAGAAACACCCTTGCTGGCAAGAAATGCTTCGTATAGTTTGTCAAGATTCATAAAAGTTCAAAAAAAAAGCCTCCTCTGTAAAGAGAAGGCTTAAGAATATATATTTTCTTTTAGTAAGAACCTAATCCTACAGGGCTTCCTACTCTTGTCATTGCACATCTAAATCCAAGGTAAGGAGATGCTTGATCTTCGTCCAAGAATCTTCTAGTTCCAGGAGTCATCCAATATGCTCTATCATTCCAAGAACCACCTTTATAAACTCTAGCTCTATCAGAAATTAGTGAAGTAGTACCATAGTTGTACATCGCTTTGTCTCCCTTTTCATCGTAAGCAGCTTTTGAGTCGTAATAAACACTTGATTCTAAATCTCCATCTTCATAGTTGATTACATCAGCTTGCTTATAATTTCTTCTTTCTTGTAAGTTATCGTCTTCAACATTAACTTCTCTTCTTCTTAATCTACCAAGGCTGTCTTTTTCTGCGATGTAACCATCAGCATCTCTTTGCAAAGTGGTAAACACATTACCTCTAAAAGGTCTGAAGTCATCTACATCATCGAAAGAAAGTGGACGATAAACATCCATAACCCACTCTGAAACGTTACCTGCCATGTTATATAAACCATAATCATTTGGCCAATAAGAATAAACAGGTGCAGTAATCTCTGCGTTGTCATTTAAGTAACCTGCAACACCCATATTGTCACCGTTTCCTCTTTTATAGTTTGCTAACATTTGACCTAGGTAATTGTCGTCAGCGTTTCTAACACCGTGACCATTCCAAGGGTAAAATTTCTTTTCAACTACTAATTCTCCAACAGTATTTCCAACTAATCCATAAGCAGCATATTCCCACTCAGCCTCAGTAGGTAAACGGTAATCAGGTAACAAAATACCATCTTCCATTTTAACGTTTCTTGTTTCCTTGTTAGGGTCTAAATCAATCATTCCATCAATTCGCTTACCACTCTCGTACTGACCGTTCATGTAGGCTGCAGTATTAAAGTTGTCTTCGTTGATTTGATTAGGATAATGATCAAATAACCCTTCTCTAATTAAAATAATTTCGTTCACTCTATCAGTTCTCCAAGCGCAAAAGTCATTTGCTTGTAACCAATTTACACCAACTACAGGATAATCTCTGTATGCAGGGTGTCTTAAGTAATATTCAACAAATGGCTCGTTGTAAGCTAGCTTACTTCTCCACACCAATGTATCAGGTAATGCTTTTTTGTAAACTTCAGGATAATCTGCTCCAAAAACTCTGCTTACCCAATAGAGGTATTCTAAGTAATGAAAATTAGTTACTTCAGTTTCATCCATGTAGAAAGACGATACAGTAACAGTTCTTGGCTTGTTGTTCCAATCATAAAAGATGTCTTGTTCAACACGTCCCATGGTAAATCTACCTCCTTCAATTAGAACTAGACCTGGGCCTGTTTCTTGTTCGAGGTAAGGGATTTTTTCAAAACCACCATTTTTTGGGTTGTTATATTCCCAACCAGTAGAAGAAGAGCGCTCCCTAGAGCAAGAAGCCATTAAAAACGTTAGTACACCTAACGCAATGAAGGTGTAATTTTTAAAACTTTTCATAGTTTTTGCATTATTTATAATGTTCAAAAATAGTGATTTTTATATTGTGTTTGTAATAAACTAGAAAGAAGGGCAGCTTATTGTCTTAAATTTAACTTTTCTCGGGGGACAAGGTAAATTAAATCGCATTGATATCTCATGTGAGCCTGCTGCTTTATTACTCAATGCGCTCGTAGTTACATCGTAACTGTAACCGAATTTGAATTGCTCTGTTTCGACCCCTATTAATGCGATAAATGAATCTCCAATACGGTGCCACAACCCTAGTACTAAGGGACCTTTATTAGCGTATACCCCTAAGTTTATATGCTGGAATTCCCCTTGTTGTTGAAACAAAATATTGGGTGACCACGACATGTCTTCTGCTCTTATGCCAAACGGTAAAACAGCTCCAATATGTGCTGTATATTTTCTTGGCAGCGCTGACGGTCGACCTAAAAATGACTCTTCAGGCTCTGCTAAATGATGTACAGCTAAACCAAAATAGAATTTTTCACTAAAACCTAAGATTCCTGCAGATCCATCAAAATATGATGTACTTTCATCAATGACAGGTTCATTTGTTTGGTAGACGAATCCTCTTCTTGGATCAATCATGTCTCCAAATCTGAGATTTTCTGTATTTACTGAACGTTGAAAATAAGTACCTTGAACACCAAACTTAATTGAGAAGCGTCGATTTACCTCTAGTTGGTAGGAGTACATCATGCTTACATTGGTGGTATTCAAAACACCTTCTCCCGTTCGATCATTCATTACCAATAACCCAAGCCCTCCATTGATTCCATCAAAATGTTGATCGTAACTAGCGCTGTATGTGATAAAAGAATTATCAATTCCAGGCCACTGGTTTCGATAGTTCATGATAATTCTCGGACATTTAGCTGTTCCTGCAAATGCTGGATTAAGATACAGAGGATTCGCATAGAACTGCGAAAACCCAGGATCTTGCCCATAGGCAAACGAGTTCAAGAGAATTGAAAAAAATACATATATGTAGGAAAACCGCAATAGTGTCTTTCGCATGGAGGACAAATATAATTAAACAAACTAAAAAAATTATAAAGTGTTAAATTGACCTTAAATAATCTTAATAATCGGATTCACAATAAT
>CBFHLF010000083.1:0-10360 GCA_965656555.1 uncultured Acidiluteibacter sp.
TACACATACATACCGTAATCTAACGCTCGAATACTGTTGCGTGAGATATCAAAGTTTGGTGTATAATAAATGTAAGCTCCATCTCCATTCACATTCGCTCTTGCTTCCATGTCGATCACGTTATCAGTCATTGTTAACGTATCTCCATAGTATACATATACGCCATAGTAATATGCTTGATCAATAATGTTGTTATCCAACACCAATCCATTTACAGCATCTGCTGTCGAACCATATGCTCTAACTCCGTAGTAACCTCCCTTAATCACGTTGTTTCTAAATACATTGTGATCGGTTCGCGCTCCGGTTGAGTGACTGCTTGAGGTTCCTGACAACGATACCCCATACATCAATGATGTGGTCGTATTCGTATCTGAAATAATAGCACAATTACTCACTTCATTATGGTTCGCATTAGCCAAGATTGCTCCTGATCCGCTAGCCCCTCCATAAATGAATGACATGTTTCGTATCGTTACATAATCTGCATTGGCTATCGTTAACGCTGCAAATGAATTTGTTCCATCTTCAGATACAATTGTCAGACTAGAGTCGCCTCCATCAATGGTTAATGTATTTGAAGCGTTCGCTCCTACTATACCATCAATCTCTAATGGCTCTAAATATACACCATTGGCTACATTCACTGTTACTGCTCCACATACACCATAACTACTTAACTGCGCAGTTAAATCTGCAAAGCTTGCAAAGTTCGTAGGTGATGGTGCTAAGTTAGCATCTACTGTATACGTCCCTGACAATCCTGTTCGCAAGCCTAAGAAAGATAAACTATCATCTGCAGGTATCGGATCAGGAGTCATATTCGGATCTTTTGTATAAAAGCGAATATCATACAACGTCGTAGCATTCACAGTGAAGCTCGGTAGTGTCACTGATGCTGTATCGCCAGGGTTGATGCCTGAGGTATATGTCAATGAATCGATAACGCCATTGATGTCCCACATTACCTTCACATTGTTCAAGGTATCTGATCCGAAGTTTTTAACGCCCAAAACTGGGGTTAAACTTCCTGGGCACAATGCGCCTGTTGGACTTTGTAATTCAACTACTCCTGCATTAAGAGGAGCTACTTGTGAGATACGAATATCATCGATAGACATATCACTGTTGAATGATGTTCCGCTGATTCCTCTAAAGCGTAAAATCACTGATGTCCCTTGATAACCAACTAGGTTTGCTGCAAATAGGTTAAATGGATCACTCCCTGCTGCTTGCTGCTGCCCTGAAATTGTTGTTAACAAGTTAGATACACCATTAGTATCTACAAATACTTTTAAGTCCCCCATAGTAGCTCCATACATGTGGTAGTAAAACTCTAAAAGGACATTGGTCATATTGGTATCTATATAAATCGGTGGACTCACAAATTCTGCTGAGTCTCCTGCTCCTCCGGAAGTCTCTAGATACATATACATTCCACCTACTGTAGATGGGGTCGTATTGTCAAAAAATGGTCCTGTTGCTGATGAATTCTCATTTGCTCCACTTGCATCCTCTGACTCCCATCGTGGGTTTGATGTGCCATTAGTAGAGCTCCATGCATTTGGAAATGGATTATTATTCAATCCAGCAGTAAAGGTTGTAAAATCTTCAAAGTATGGCACGCCATAGGATGTGTTAAACGTGATTGGTCCTACCCAAGCTGAAGAATCTCCTGCTCCACATACAGATCGAACATATACGTCATAAGTCGACCCTTGAGCTAACCCTGTTAATGGTATTAAACTCGTAGAGGATGTACCACTAATACCTGAGCCTTGAGTGAATCCTTGTAGGTCATACTCATAAGCTAATGTTCCTAAGTATCCATTCACTTGAATGTCTACCGATGTTAAGCGCTGGTTTACCGCTATCACAGACTGAGGTGGTGTTGCAGTGGTTGGAAATACAGTTGCTGTGTCGTTGAAAGTAACTGTGTCTAATCCTCCATTAGGATTCGTCGTAAACACTGTCAATGTATTTGAGCCAGTATTAAACATAGCAGACCCCAATAGCAATTGAGCCTGAGATACCCCCAAACCATTCAATGTATCCAATGGAGAGTTGTATAAAACAGGAGTTTGAGTTACACCATTAACAATCCAATTTACTGTAACTGAATCAATTTTTGTAGTTCCTCTGTTTGCAACAGTAGCATACACATCTTGCATGCCAGCACAAAATACAGAAGGAGAATCTACTGATAATACCGCAGCATCAAGAGGTGCACTTGAATTAAAATAAGCCCGAATTTCTCTAAAATTTGGGTTAGAACCCGCAATAGAGTTGAATCGGAGTCGTGTTGTTGTAACTGCATTAAAAGTTATTGAATCTTCATTTGCAGAAGAACCGGTAACTGTTGTGACAGGTATAAAGGATGCTCCATCCCAATATTCAATAGTTAATGAAGAAAAGCCTCTGTTGTCTTTATAGAATACAACTGCATTTATTGAAGTTGGGACAGTCCATGTGTATTCGATTGATCCATTCCCTGAAACCCACCCCCATGGCAGTGAGCCAAATGCAGGAACGATCCCATCATTGTAATTAGCGGGGCCATAAGTGGTGGTTCCTCCACCAGATTGACTAGCCGTTGCCGTGAGTGCATGATTTATTTGTGCACTGACCTGACTCGACATCAGGAAGCATGCTAAAATAAAAAAAGCACTACGCCATTTAGAATTCGTAGTTTTTTTCATCATAATTAGATTATTTAGTATAAATTGATAGTTAGCTTATAAAGATAATAAATTTGAGTAATATAAAAAACACCACCCCTCAAAGGCTTAACAATCAATTGTCTTTGCATTAAAAATACGTAAGTAATTATACACAATCACTGAAGTGAAATGAAAGCCTCTTTCCTATTGGCAATAATTCAACAGAATTAAATGAAGCGAACATCGAAGTAAGCGATAAAAAAACACAACAAAGATATAAGGTGAAGAAACCATGAGTGTTGTAGTATCCATTCAACAATTATGACAAAAAAAATGCCTGAAAGAAACTCTTACAGGCATAAAATAAATGTACTAATACAACAATATCAATACTTCTCTATTTGATTATAATCTAAATTGAGCAACAAATCATCCATCTCTTGTTGGAATTGTTTAAGTGGCTGAGGACCATTAACGCGATCAATCACTGCCTTGATATCATCGTTGTACTGAATCAACGTAATTGTAGAAGGAACATCAGTCATGTTACCATCATATCGGTCATTCAACTGAAAATAATTAATCTCATTTGCTCGCTCTAAAATCAGCTTGATCTGATTTTCGTTAAGCTGTGCTTCAAAAAAACCAATCTTCTCTACATTACGTTTACCGTGATACAAAACATAGCCACTATTAAATACGGAGATTTGATAAGTAGGGCATCTTCCAAAGCATGAGGTGCGCTCTATTTTGAAAAATAACGAATCAGCCACTCCTTTAATCACTCGATTATATTGCTCTTTCCCTTCGTCGGGCCATTGATCAGTACTATCAGCACCAGTTTCTGAGGTAGGGACCATTTCGGCACTTTGAGACTTCTCTGTATTCGTAGAATTCTCAGAAGCATCCTTTTTGGATTTACATGCAGTAAAACTAAGTGCAAGAATGCTTAATAAAAGAAGTGTGGTCGATCTCATAAATTTACTTTTTTCCTGTTCGTGCTTGTTGCTCTTTAGCCATTTGCTCAAGACGCTGAGCGAACTTTGATTTTTTATTTGCTTTGGGGCGCTTTTTGTTCGCTTCTAACTTCGCTCGAATGGCATCCTCATTGATAAATACCTTCTGAATTAAGAGCGTTTGCAACAATGAAATTACGTTGGCTAAAAAGTAATAATAACTTAATCCTGCAGGGTAACTGTTGAAGAAAAACAACATCATCACCGGCATTAAGTACATCATAATTTTCATCTGAGCAGCCATAGGACCTTCTGCTGTTGCTCCCATTCCCATCTGACTATTAAACTTGGTATAAAAAGCCAAGGAAATGGCCATTAAAATAGTGAATAAACTCACGTGGTCACCATAAAATGGAATGCTAAAACCTAAATCTAAGATGGAGTCATACGTAGAAAGGTCAGTTGCCCATAAAAAACCTTCTTGTCTTAATTCAATAGATGCAGGAAAGAACTTAAACATCGCAATTAATATTGGCATCTGTATCAGCATAGGAATACAGCCTGCCAATGGATTTACGCCTGTTTGACGGTAAAGCGCCATAGTAGCTTGTTGCTTTTTCATTGCATCGTCGCCGTGCTTGGCATTTATCTCTGCAATCTCTGGCTTTAAGACCCTCATTTTAGCTCCTGACATGTAGGTTTTGTAGGTTATCGGGAAAAGCACTAATTTAAGCAGTACTGTTAAGATTAATATAATGACACCATAGCTAAGAGAAGTACTATCCAAAGCATTGAACACTTCAATCACTGCATATTCATTAATCCAACCTAAGATACCCCAACCTAGATCAATTATCTGCTCTAAGCTAATACCATAGCTTTCTAAAACATCATATTTGTTTGGGCCAAAAAAGAAAGACATTCCAAACGTTTCCACATCACCCCCACTAAAAGGAATACTTAGCGTGGTACTCAGGGATTTAATATATTTCGATGAATCTCCGTAAGTTTCTGTCTCACCATACGCATTGTACTTTGAAAATGCATCGTCGGCAATAATAGACGTGTTAAAAAATTGTTGCTTTAAAGACACCCATTTGATGTCCGCTTCAAACGTCTCTTTTTCATCACTTCGCTCTGAGATATAATCGACATCTTGCTCATCATACTTGTAATATAATGTAGATTTCTCGACCTGACTTTTTCGACTCATTTCAAGGCTAGGTGTGTTTACCTTCCAATCCAATAATAACTCTGCAGTTCTTGGCGCCAAAACTTTCTCAAGGCCGACCATATTTACGTCTGCCCCGATCATATAATCGTTTCCCTTGATAGTATAGTTGAATTCTAAATAACTACCATCAGTGGCATTTAATTTAAATGAAATATTTTGCTCATTCTCGCCTGAAATGATAAAACCATCTGAACTGGGTATAAAGCCTAGCTCTTCAGTGACTATATTTTTATTGGATCGTGTAAAGAAATTCAAACCGAATCGTGACGTTTCGTCCATCAGAATTAGCGGCATAGAATCATGTGTTTGATACCCCTTTAACTCTACACTCTTTACACTACCACCCTTTGTTGAGAAGGTGACAATCATCACATCATTCTCAACTACAACATCTCGTTCTTCTATTGTTGCGGCAGAGCTAAACTCTCCATAAGTAGAAGACAATTGCACTTGCTGAATAGAGTCTTTAAGCGCTAAAGTAGATGAGTCTACTGCAAGTATTTCTGCAACCTCTCTTGGCTCATTGGTAATTTCTTTTGCTTGATTGCTTTTTTCAATTTGCTCTACTTCATTCGATTTTAGTAGTGCTATAGAATCATTTCTACGCTTAGCTGCATCAATCTCTTCTTGTGATGGCTGATTGTAAATACCAAAACCGATGATTATGGCACCTATTAAAAACAATCCAATCAGTGAATTCTTATCCATTTCTGTTTTATTTCTTATTGATAATTGAAGCTTCCACAAACTTCACAAATAGTGGATGTGGGTTTACCACTGTACTTTTATATTCAGGGTGAAACTGCACACCAACAAACCATGGGTGATCTGCAACTTCAACAATTTCTACTAGCCCTCCATTGGGGTTTATTCCCGTAGCCACCATGCCATTTTTCTCAAAGTCGGCCATGTATTTATTGTTGAATTCAAATCGGTGACGGTGTCGCTCAGAGATGACCTCATTTTGATAAGCCTCAAATGCTTTAGTATTCTTTGTAACTGCACATGGATAAGCTCCCAAGCGCATGGTACCTCCTTTATCAGATACACCTTCTTGATCCTTCATCAAATAAATAACTGGGTGAGCAGTTTGCGGATTCATCTCTGCAGAATGCGCATCCTTTAATCCAATCACATTTCGAGCAAATTCAATTACTGCACATTGCATTCCTAGGCAAATACCCAAGAAAGGAATCTTATTCTCTCGAGCATATCTAACCGCATCAATTTTTCCTTCAATCCCACGTTCACCAAAACCTGGAGCAACAATTAGTCCATCCAAACCAGACAAATGCTCTTTGCAATTGCTAGCAGAAAGTGACTCAGAATGGATCCACTTTACCTCCACATTTGCTTTATTAGCAACTCCTGAGTGAATCAACGACTCATTGATAGATATGTATGAATCTTTTAGTTCGATATATTTCCCAATCAAACCTATTGTTACAGTTTCTGTTGGATTTTTTAAGTCCGTTAAAAACGAACGCCACTTTTCTAACTTTGGAGTCTCTCTATGCGGCAGATTTAGTTTATTCAATACCACTAGATCAAGCTCTTGTTCTTGCATCTTTAAGGGCACTTCGTAAATCGTGTCTACGTTTATGGATTCAATTACCGCATCTTTAGATATGTTGCAAAACAACGCAACTTTGTGTTTTAAGTCAGTCGCTAAGTGATGCTCTGTTCGCAATACCAATACATCAGCCTGCACTCCACTCTCTAGTAACTGCTTTACTGAATGTTGTGTTGGCTTGGTTTTCAATTCTCCAGATGAAGCAAGGTAAGGCACCAAGGTTAAATGTATAACGATACAATCAACTTCAGTATCCCACTTTAATTGTCGTACCGCCTCAATATATGGTAACGACTCAATATCACCGACAGTACCTCCTATTTCAGTAATTACAATATCATGCTCGTTATCTTGACCTAATATCTGTATTCGTCGTTTGATCTCATCCGTGATATGCGGAATCACTTGAACTGTTTTTCCTAAGAATTCTCCTGCGCGTTCTTTATTAATAACCGATTGATAGATTCTTCCAGTCGTGACATTATTCCCCTGTGAGGTATTTACATTTAAGTACCGCTCATAGTGTCCTAAATCAAGATCAGTTTCTGCTCCATCTTCAGTTACAAAACACTCTCCATGCTCATATGGATTTAGCGTACCCGGATCAATGTTGATATATGGGTCTAACTTTTGGATGGTAACCGAATACCCTCTCGCTTGTAAAAGTTTCGCTAAAGATGCGGATATGATCCCCTTTCCTAATGAAGAGGTAACTCCTCCTGTGACAAAAACATACTTGGTGGACGAAGCCATAGAACTAAAATTTACAGTTTACTTGTGAAAAAACTGTGAGCAAAATTAAGATAATAAATGTGTCTACGAAAACAAAAAAAGCGGCAATGCCGCTTTTTTTTAGAAGGTCAAGCTGACTCCTATACTTGGAAGTATCGGCAACTGATCTACTCGTTCGTTTGTTGTTCTATTCACGTAAAAGATATTTTTACGATCGTAAACATTAGTTACACTTGCAGTAGCCTCCAAAATGGAGTTTTGCGATAGCGTAAACTTTTTCTTTAAACTAATATCTAATCGATGATAATAAGGCAAGCGTCCACCATTCAATTCGCCATATCTAATCCCTAGTTCTCCATTTTGAGACACGTAATCAGTACCAAGGCCATTTTGGAAACTGGTTTGCTCATAAAAACCTGCAGTTTGTGTAAATGGAAAGCCTGAACCAAAGTTCCACCTTGAATCAAATGACCAATCGCGATCTTCTCCGAAAACGTAGGTCCCTACTAAATTAACATTATGACGACGATCAAATATTGGAGCGTATTCTTGCACGCCATCCCATCTTGTCACTTTCCCTAAGGAATAAACCGCCCAAAGACTCAATTGCTTCTTCTCGTATTTAAAAACAACATCAACACCATAAGCATTACCTGTTTCTACTACGTAATCTGAACGAAGTACTTCGGGAACAAAGTCATCACTATTTTCATCATTGTAAGGAGAAACATCTTCAAATGCTTTATTTCTATTTAGATTGGTTACTTGATTAAATCGTTTGTAGTACCCCTCTACATTCACGTTAAAGTTAGGAGTGATATCATACTCAAAACCTACGATCAAGTGTCTTGCTTTTTGCAATCTACTGTCTATAGATGTTACGGAGCCATCTTCATTAACCAATTCATCTGGCAAATTGGTAGGGCCCGACAAAAATCCGTAAAATAAATTCACCACGTCTCGATCAGAAGCTGCTGACATTAAATTCTGCGCATACAATCCCGCTGCGGCTTTGATTCTAAACTTATCAGAAGCATTAAACTTTAAACCTAACCTAGGCTCTGGTGATAGCTCTGATAAAGAAGCAAAATAGTGTAAACGCAATCCAGGTTCGATTACAAACTTTCCTTTATTAATAGTGTAAGTAAAATAACCTGCTAATTCAGTAGTATTTTCTATTTGCTCTATCAGGTTACGTGATGCATTTACAAAAGAAAAGTCTGTTTTAAACCCATTTATTTCAAATCCATATTTAGACTCATTCGATCCATTAAATGAAGTAAAGTTCATTCCCATATTAAAGCCGTTGATAGCACTTCTTCGGTCTGTAATTCCCGAAGAGATATCACTTTCATCAATACTCGTTTCGTATTTTGAGTATGCAAAGACTCCTTCCATAAGTAATTGGGAGCGTGCTGGAATTAAAACAAAGTTAGAACCGAAACCAACAGAATTCCATTCAATCGCTGCTAGCTCAGGATAGTTCACTCCATCTTTAAAATTAAATCCAAAAAAGTTAATTTTTGAACCATTCTCTGCATTCAATGAAACTTTCCCATATAAATCTCTCCATTCAAAAGGCAAACCATCTTCATCCACGTATGAGTATAATTCTTTAGATGTCCGATCGATATATGAACTTTTGGCAGATAACAAGAAAGAACTGCTCCCTCCTCCTATTTTTTTAGACTTTTTTATAGGGCCTTCAATCAATGCTTTCGCTCCAAAAGTAGTTGCAGAGACTTTACCTGCTAGTCGCTTTTTATTTCCATCCCTTGTAGAAATATCCATAATAGAAGAAATACGACCACCATACTCTGCTCCGTATCCACCTGTATAAACATCTGCTGATTTCATAATGTCTGTATCAAAAACAGAAAATAAGCCAATGGAGTGAAAAGGGTTATAAATAATCATCCCATCTAACAACACCTTGTTTTGAATAGGAGATCCTCCTCTAATGTATAGCTGTCCACCTTGGTCACCTGTAAAAACAACTCCTGGTAACACTTGTAGATATTGTGCTAAATCAGGCTCGCCGCCTATTGAAGGCATCTTACTAATTTCTTTTGGCGTCAGCTTCGTAACCGACATTTTTACAGTTGTTTGTGATTCTATTCGGTCTGCTGATATCGTAACATCACCAATATTCACACTCGACTCTTCTAAAAATAATTTAACACTTTCAATACCATTTTTCTTTAAATTGACTGTTGCTAATGCGGAGTCATACCCTAATCCTGTAGCTAACACGGTATACTGTCCTTCTGGGAGTCTAGTGATGGTAAAGTAACCGTTATCATCGGTAGGTGCACCAAATGTGGTACCTTTAAGAATTACGTTGGTGTACATTACAGGCTCTCCTGAATTTTTATCATAAACAAACCCACGAATGTTCCCTGATTGAGAGTAAACTGAAGAAATAGAACTAACTGTAACAACAATTAATAGAAGTATATACTTACGCATAAAGACAATAGTATTTTTTTAGAAAGCCCAAATATACAGAATTGGGATGTTTATCGGAGACAAAGACACAAAGTTGAATAAAATGCTGCCTAATGAAGTATTTTAAAAATCATTTCACGCAATATTTCCCCCTCAGACATTCCTGAGGCGCCAACACCTTTTGTTTTTAAGTCGGCATCATGCAGGCAATCTATGGCTTTAACCAATTGGCGTATAGAAAAGTTATTAGCTGCCTTCACAGTATCTTTTACAAAAAATGGATTTATTTTTAATGCCGATGCTACAGCTCTTTCCGATTTATTCTCTAAATAATGGTACTTGATTAATTGCGTAAAGTTCCGATAAAGCATAGCGCTCATTAATACAAATGGACTTGCTTTCGGGTTAGCAATAAAATAGTTAATTATTTTGTTACACTTCAATACATCTCGATTTCCAATCGCCTTATTGAGTTCAAAAACATTGTAATCTTTGCTGATACCAATATTCTTTTGAACCACCGACTCGTTAATCGTTGCCCCCTGCTTTTCGGCAATCATTACCTTATTCAATTCGTTGGACAGCCGCGATAAATTTGTACCGATGGACTCAGCGATCAATCGTTTTGCAGGTGCATTAATCATATAACCTTTGGATTTTACATAGCCATCGATCCACCCTTCTACTTCATTTTCATAAATTGATTTTGATTCGAAGGCAACACCTATTTTCCCTGCAATTTTTGAAAAAGCCTTGC
>CBFHLF010000084.1:0-10153 GCA_965656555.1 uncultured Acidiluteibacter sp.
AATCGTATTTATAAGAAATCGTCTTGTATGGTAATTTTCCCTTTTTCCTTACAGGAATAATTGGCAGCCTCATCTTCTGAGCAATTAATAATCCCCAAAAAAATCCACGACTCTCTATTCCCAGTATAGCCTCAGGATTTAGCTCCTTAGCTCTTCTGACAAATTCATCAGCAATCTCTTCTGTCAGCTGAGCATCACCTAATATTGGAGTAATATCTTTAAATACTATTCCATCTTTAGGGAAATCAACTACATCTCGTTTTATCTTGTTTTCTAACATTCTTAAAGCGTAATATAAGGTGCAATTTTACGATATAATTCAGTGTCTATCAACCTAAGATTTGCTAACTCTTCAACCGACTTGAACTTACCATGATTTTCCCGATAATTAACCAAATATCTCGATACATTCCAGTCAAAGTAAGGGTGTTTTACCAATTCTTCAATAGACATAGTATTAACATTTATCAACCGATATGGTTCGGGATTTTCAAGTAACAGAAACGGAGCTAATGCTTCGTAGCGCTCTTCGTCCATACCGTAAAGCTCCAATAACTGCAACTTGTCAACGTACCCTCCAAGCTCTTCACGGTACTTAACAATCGACTTGGCATAAAAAGGACCTATACCACTTACTTTTACTAATGAAGCAGAATCGGCTGTATTGATATTGGCTGTTACTCGAAGCCGCTCTTTTTCTTTTTTGATCGGTTGTTTTCTTTTATCATTATCGATTTTTGGAGTAGGTGCCTGATCAGGTAAATCTATAAAATCTGCCACAGATTCGTACTTTTCATCAGATATAACATACATTTTCCTAAAATCCTCCTTAATTCGGAATTGTCCGCCTTTCTCGATGTATTTTAAAATGGATTTAGACTGCTTTTGTGACAAACCAATGGAATGACCAATTTCGACAGTGAAGTTGTTTGGATTAAAAGGTGCGGGAGATTCCCGTAAACTTAATGATGAATCTGTAGGCCTCTCAACTTCACTGACGTCTGCTTTGGAGGCTTGCTTTATCGAATCTCTTAATTGAATTAGCGCAATCTCTGCTTCAAATTGCTCTTTTTGTTGATTTATTTGCTGCTCTGATGGAAGTAAATACAAATTAATCTCATCGATAAACGCAATGATTCCTGTAAAGCATAAAATAATCACAGCAAGGGTGAATATACCAGCCTTTTCTCCTGATGAGAACGTCAGAAAATCTTTTAGTTGTTTGCGCATTAGGTTTTCAAAAAACCTAATTTACTGATTTTAAATAAATCTAATTATTTAAACTTCTTAATATCTCCAGATTTGATTCGTTGAAAGTAAGAATTCATATCAGCACGAACCTCTTTAGAAAGGATGAGTAGACCCAAAATATTTGGAAAAGCCATTCCAAGGATCATTAAATCTGAAAAGTCTAATACAGCACCTAAGCCTACTGAAGACCCAATTACAACGAACACACAGAAAATGAATTTATATAAATTCTCTACTTTTTTGCTTTTGCCAAACAGGTAAGTCCATGCCTTTAACCCGTAATATGACCATGAAATCATAGTAGAAAAAGCAAATAAGAAAATTGCAATTACTAAGACCAATGAAAACCATGGAAAAACTGATCCAAATGCCGCTGAAGTCAACTCAGAACCTTCTAGACCTGAAGTACCATCTGCGAATCCGGTAAACACCAATACCAAAGCAGTCATGGTACACACCAAAACTGTATCTACGAATGGCTCTAATAGCGCAACGATACCTTCACTTACTGGTTCGTTTGTTTTGGAAGCCGAATGTGCTATAGATGCTGAACCGACTCCTGCTTCATTAGAAAAAGCTGCTCGTTGAAAGCCCACAATCAATACACCAATTACGCCACCTTTAATCGCCGGTGAATTAAATGCTCCTTCATAAATCTCTACGAAAACATCGCCAACATTTCCAAAGTTAATTCCAATGATTATTAGGGCAAAAAGAACATAAATACCGGTCATAAACGGTACAATCTTGTCTGTTACTTTCGCAATACTCTTAATTCCACCGATGATAACAATTCCAACTAGAAGTGCCAATACGATTCCAAACCAAACTCCCATACCTTCCAGTGCAGGAAATTCTCCAGACAGTTGAGCAAAGGCCTGATTCGCTTGAAACATATTTCCTCCACCAAAAGATCCACCAACACATAATATAGCAAAAAGAGCAGCCAACACTTTACCTAGCTTACCAAATCCTTTTTTACTTAATCCTTCACTTAGGTAATACATAGGACCTCCGGAAACATCACCATCTTTACCCATTATTCGGTATTTAACACCAAGGGTGCATTCCGTAAACTTACTAGCCATTCCAATTAATCCTGCGATAATCATCCAAAAGGTAGCTCCGGGGCCACCCAAACTAATAGCTACTGCAACACCTGCAATATTACCTAAGCCTACCGTGCCGGAAAGTGCAGTGGTCAACGCTTGAAAATGGGATACTTCACCATCTTCTTTCTTGTTCGGATCAGTGAATTTACCCTGTACCAATTCAATAGCATGTTTAAACCCTTTGATATTGATAAACTTCATTCGAATCGTAAAGAATAATGCACCAAGCACTAACCATACGACAATAAAAGGAATACCCTTTTCTTGGACAGTTCCATTAGGATGAAGCACAGGCATCGGCTTATCGTATATTATAGAAGCCATATTTTCAGCACCTACTTGGATTATATCATTAATGTTATTAGCATCAAAAATTACATCACCCTCTTTAGTATTGTGGCGAAGGGTTCCATTAGCATTTGAAAATACTTCAATATCTGTTTGATCATCTTGCGTTACAATAGCAATTAAATCACCCTTTTTAACATTATCGCCTTGAATCACCCTCCATTCTTTCAGTGATATTTTGGTTACCTCAGGATTTGACCAACCTGGGGCCTTAACATTTTTCAAATCTGCATAGACAACCGGGTCATAAATACCAACTGCTGTAAATGGATCCCAAAAAAGAAAATCACTCATATAACCAACTACAGGTTTTACAAATGAATTAATGTACTCAGGACCTGAATGAGGTGGCACGACACCATTAAGTGTAGTAGACTGACCTTGTGCATCAAGAATTGTAACAGAGAACTCCTCACCTTCAGTCAAACCTGTTGCCAAATCTGAGGTTAGTTTCACACTCTCTTTATCCCATTTGTATGTATAAGGGGGCACTCCACCTTGAATAGCAACTCTCGCTTCTCCATCATTTATTTCACTTGAGGGATTATCTACCGTTAAGCTAGCATTCATATCAGAAGCTATTGTGGTGGCAGAAATAAATAGAGTAATAAAGAGTAGTATTGAAATTCTCAACATGGATCGATTTTATTTTTATTTATATGGATAACAAATATATCCTTTTTTTTAGGCTTTTAGTTGTTGCTCGAGGACTTGAAGTCCTTCTTCAAATGAGCATGGGGCATATCCAAGCTCAGTAATCGCTTTATCTAAAATAAAGCCTGTTTTAGGTGGACGCTTAGCTGCTTGACTAAGAGTAGACGAAGCGATTTCGGTTACCTGAGAAGATGGCAAATTAAAATAAGCTGCTACACGCTTCACAATTTCTATTATGCTCATGATATCTTTTCCAGAAAGGTGAAATACTCCCTGCTTTCCTTTATCAGCAATTAACAAACACCCCTCAGCTAAATCTTCAGCTAAGGTCGGTGATCGAAATTGGTCGTTTACAATAGTCAGCGGATCGCCTTTTTCTAACGCTTCTTTTGCCCATAATACGATATTTGACCGGCTCATTTTCTCTCCTACTCCATAGACAATTATAGTTCGCACAACGCTCCACTTAATGTCACTTTTCTGCAGCAATCGTTCTGCATCGTACTTTGACTGTCCGTAATAGCTTAAAGGGTTGGCTTCATCTCCTTCTTGATAAGGTCCATTCGCACCATCAAAAATAAAATCAGTAGACAAATGTATGAGATGAGCATCAACTCTACGAGCAGCATTGATCAAATGCATTACCGCCTCTACGTTAAGTTTTTGGCAAAGTTCTTTCTTACCTTCACACTCATCTACATTGGTCATTGCTGCAGTGTTAATGATAATATCTGGCTTAAAACTATCCACAATAGCATCAATTTCTGCCGAATCGGTTATATCCATCGACTGATAAGTGTAACCGTCTGAAGTAGAAATCCGATTCAGCCCCTTAGAAGTGGCTAGTAGCTGATACTCGGTGCCTCTTTTGGTAAGAATATTGTGAACGATTTTTTGACCCAGCAGCCCATTACTACCGGTAAGTAATATCTTTTTCAATTGATTATAGTTCTTGTGTAAAAATAATAGTTGTTATAAATCCCATACACTGCTGCGCTTTGGAGCAAAAGCTTTCTTGAACGTTTCTTTATGCTCTAAAACAAATGCCATTGACAGGTAAACGAAGAAGGAAATTCCAACGGAGATAAACGAGAAATAAATGAAAAACAACCGAATTCGGGAAATTTTAATACCCAATTTATTGCCCCACCACTCGCAAACGCCAAAGAAGTTTCGCTCGAAAAGACCTTGTATTTTCTGTATCATGAGTTATTATTTATGAGTTGATTTCCGATGGCACAATTTAAACAATTTTTGAATTTACAAAAATTTGTACTTAACTCAATTAGTGCTTGTGAATTTAATGCAGTTTCAGCCTGAATTCCATTATCAGTAAAATGGTTTACAATGTTATTTTTCTCTGCAGGCAGCTCTTCAAGTAGTTGCAAAGCACGATCACAATACGCATCTTTATCCATTGCCTTACCGTAAGCAAAAAGAAACGGTACAATGGTGTTAATTATTATTGTTCGTTTTCCAGAAACGCCCAACCGGGTATATTTATTTGGCCTAGAAGGCTTATCAAACAAAAAGTGTTCCCTCCAATAATCAGAGGCAGTAGTTTCTAAAAGGTCAATAATCTGCTTACTATCAGTAAGCGCAAGCACTTTTGAAAATAGCTGCTTTTGTTGCCAAATTAGTCGAGCAAACTGTGACAAGCGGATGGTTGGAAAATTGGCTGGACGCAGTCGCAAAAACTTCCAGTTACTACTTTCCATTTGAAAAATAGCATGTTTTTTCTTTAGAAAGCGATACTCTTGCTGCAGCACCTTCGGATATTCATCTTCAAATTCCTTATCCAAAAAACCAGCCTGTCCAAATAATAGTGCCTCAATTTGAAACAACTGATCGTATTTTGAATACAATTGAAAAGGTACATTCAAGGCCAATTGATAGAATGCTTCACTATTTACTTTGAAGCCGAAGTACTTTGCCATCCAGATGTAAAAAACACGTTCCCAATCTCCATTAGTTTGGTTTAGCACCGCTTTTATAGCAGTAACTTTATGCTGCAGACGCTGAATTACTAAGCGGTCCATCCAACTTTTGACTACAAAGTCATCTACAGTTGGTAAGCTGCTCTTACATGCTAACCAATCTGGATGATTTAGAAGTTGTTGATAATTGGAATAGGCCTGTTCATTAATTAACCCTTTTAGTTCCAGAACAGGAACGATAGAGCCATCGGAGAGGATCACCTCTTTATCGTGATTAAATACAACGTGCAAAATAACGCTGTCATAAGCTTTATCAGTATCATGATGATGTGCGTACCAATCAGAAGAATTGATATGGATTTCTACATTTCCGGCCCACTGTCGTTCTTCAATTTGTAGTCGAGCATTCGTAAAATCAGGTCCAGCATCTTTATGAGGCATTCCTGCTGATATCACCGTGATCTTATCACCGTTTGAGGTTATTAATTCACCAGGTTTAAAATATTGGTATTGCCAACAATAATGGAGAAAGTCCTCTTTCATGATTGGTGTGTTATATCCCAAATTCGTCTAAGTACTTACTCATCTCTCCTTGAAGAACGGCCGCTTTTTCACTTGCTACCTTCGCAAAATTAGTCGTATCATCAGCGTAAATTATTCCGCGACTTGAGTTCACTAGCAATCCGCAATCGGTATTCAATCCATTTAATGCAACTTCTCTTAGGCTTCCACCTTGAGCACCTACACCTGGAACCAATAAGAAGTTGTTCGGTGCAATTTTTCGAATTCCTTTTAACATTTCAGGACGAGTAGCTCCTACTACGAACATCATGTTCTCTTTATTTCCCCAAGTATTGGCCTTCGTTATTACCTTCTCATACAACTTTAAGTCGGTGGCAGCAGAAGTCATGAATTGAAAGTCCAATGCTCCCTCATTAGATGTGAGTGCTAAAAGGATTACCCACTTATTTTCATAAGTCAAAAAAGGCAATACAGAATCGCTACCCATATAAGGTGCAACGGTTATTGAGTCAAAATTCATTTGCTCAAAAAAGGCTCTCGCGTATAGCTTTGACGTGTTACCAATATCACCACGCTTGGCATCAGCGATGGTAAAAATATCTTTTGGAATATAGTCTAATGTTTTTTCTAGACTGTTCCAACCTTTACTACCTAGACTTTCATAGAAGGCTATATTTGGTTTATAAGCAACGCAAAAATCTTTTGTGGAGTCAATTATCGCCTTATTGAACTCAAATATTGGATCGTCTAACGCTTTTAAATGAGCAGGTATTTTTTCAATATCAGCATCTAGGCCAACGCACAAAAAACTCCGTTTTTGTTTAATTTGTTTTACTAATTCAGCTCTATTCATTGCTTAGTCGATTGATCCTTCTTTCATTTTCTCTGTATTCTCTGCCATCTTTAACGCATCATTTACTTCGTCTAGACCTCCATTAATAATAGCATCCAGATTATACAATGTTAGATTAATTCGGTGATCTGTAACTCTTCCTTGCGGATAATTGTACGTTCTAATTTTAGCAGATCGGTCTCCTGAAGAAACCAATGTCTTCCGTTGCTCAGCACGTTCTGCATTTTTAACCGCAAGTTCTTTTTCATACAACCTCGAACGCAAAACAGTTAAAGCTTTTTCATAGTTTTTAATTTGGCTTCTGCCTTCTTGACATTCAACAACCGTGTTAGTTGGTAAGTGAGTTAATCGAACAGCAGATTCTGTTTTGTTTACGTGCTGACCACCTGCTCCCGAAGAACGGAAAGTATCTTTCTTTACATCAGACATGTTTAGCTTAACATCTACTTCATCTGCCTCAGGCAAAACAGCCACTGTAGCAGCTGATGTATGTACTCTGCCTTGCGTCTCCGTTTGAGGCACACGTTGTACACGATGCACTCCAGACTCATACTTCAAGGTTCCATAAATATCATCTCCGCTAACGCTAAATGATACCTCCTTAAATCCACCGGACGTTCCTTCATTCATGGAAAGCACTTCGTATTTCCAACCTTTATTTTGAATAAAACGTGTGTACATATTAAACAGGTCTCCAGCAAAAATTGCGGCCTCATCACCACCGGTACCACCGCGAATCTCAACAATTACGTTCTTGGAATCTTCAGGGTCTTTTGGAATCAACATGACTTTGATTTCTTCCTCTAACTCATCTCTGCGGGCAACGAACTCATCGTATTCTACCTTTGCCATTTCGCGAAACTCTTCGTCTTTCTCTTTGGAAATAATTTCTCGTGATGACTCTATGTTTTCCAAAACGTTTTTATACTCATCGTGTGTTTGTACAAAAACCTCTAAGTCCTTATACTCTTTGTTGAGCTTTACGTAGCGATCCATATCTGAGATAATCTCAGGATCAACTATCAGCTGAGCTACTTCTTCCCAACGCTCCTTTATCGATTGTAATTTTTGCAATAAATTGCTCATAATCTTTTAATAAATAAATTCTCCAAACTCACTGTTTATTGTCAACTTCTTCCCTTCGAATGCCTCTACCCTACCGACAATTTTAGCATCCACATTAAATGATGTAGAAATATCGATAATTTGTTGAGCAATTTTTTCATCGACGTATAGTTCCATTCGGTGTCCCATATTAAACACCTTATACATCTCACTCCAATCAGTACCAGACTGCTCTTTAATCAGAGCAAACAACGGGGGAACTTCAAACAAATTATCCTTAATAACATGAACATTTTCTACAAAGTGTAGCACTTTCGTTTGTGCTCCACCACTGCAATGAACCATGCCATCAATCTGCCCTTTAAAATTTTCCAAGACTTTCTTGATAATAGGAGCATATGTGCGAGTTGGTGACAACACCAATTTACCTACATCTACTGGAACTCCATCAATACGATCTGTAAGATTATAATTTCCTGAATAAATTAAGTCACTCGGTATTTGAGCATCGAATGTTTCAGGGTATTTTTCCTTTATTAAACCCCCAAAAACATCATGTCTGGCGCTTGTAAGCCCGTTACTTCCCATACCGCCATTGTACTCGGATTCATAGGATGCTTGACCAAAAGAGGACAGCCCTACAATAACATTACCTGGCTTTATGTTATGATTAGAAATCACGTCCGATTTTTTCATTCGGCAAGTAACGGTCGAATCCACAATTATGGTTCTAACCAAATCACCAACATCTGCAGTTTCTCCGCCTGTAGATGTTATCCCGATTCCTTGACTTCTCAACGTCTCCAGCACTTCTTCCGTACCATTGATTATGGCAGAAATGACTTCCCCTGGGATTAAATTCTTGTTTCTACCAATCGTTGATGAAAGTAAAATATTATCTACCGCTCCAACACAAAGTAGATCGTCGGTATTCATAATGATGGCATCTTGTGCAATTCCTTTCCACACAGAGACATCGCCGGTTTCCTTCCAATATGCATATGCTAAGGAAGATTTCGTACCGGCTCCATCTGCATGCATTACGATGCAGTGCTCATCACTGCCAGTTAAATGATCGGGTACAATTTTACAGAATGCTTGAGGGAATAATCCCTTATCTACATTCTTGATCGCAGTATGCACATCCTCTTTGGATGCTGAAACCCCTCTTTGGGCGTATCGTTCGTTATTAGTCATTTCTATAAAATAAAAAAACATCCCCTTCGCAAAATGCGAAAGGGACGTCAATCACTATAATTTATATTACGCTACTCTTGTCCTTCAGGAGCAGTAGTATCCTCTGTTTCTTCTGGAGCTTCTTCACCATCAGTTTCTACTTCAGGTATAGTCGGCTTTGGAACGTAATCCGTTCTAAGCACTGTAAATTCAGTCCTTCTGTTTAGTTGGTGAGCAGCTTCCCTTTCTTCCTCTGTCGGCAATTTATTGATTTCAGCATCAGAAATTAATAATCGTTCTTTACCATAGCCTTTTGCTTCCATACGATCGGCAGCGATACCTCTTGAAATCAAATAGGCAACGGCAGATTCTGCTCTAGCCTGAGATAACTTTTTGTTATAAGCACCTCCACCTCGACTATCGGTATGAGAAGATAACTCAATCACAATTGTAGGGTTATCTGCTAAAGTATTATATAAGTAGTTTAATGAATCCTTTGCTTGGTCTGTTAAATCTGCACTATTGAAAGCATATAGAATATCCGGCAGTTTAATTGCTTTGTCTTTTGCAATTGGCTGCAATTCGTACAAGTGAGCAAAACGTTTACTTTCCTCTAAACCTACAGTAGTTTCCTTACCCTTAGCATTCAAGTAACCTGGCTTACTAACTGCAATAGAGTAGGAAGTATTAGGATTGATGTAAGGCTCTCCAGCATTATCAGCAAACTCAAACGTACCTGCAGCATCTGTTTCAGCTTCTGCAGTAGATCCATCGGTACCAACCAATGTTACTGTAGCTGCAACTAATGGCTCACCAGTTTCTAAATCTTTTACTAACCCTTGCAAAACAAATAACAATGGTGGCTCAGCGAAGGACCATATATCGTCTTCCCCTTTTCCTCCTTGCCGACTGGTCGTGAAATAACCTTTGTTATTCTTACCGTCAAAAATAATCCCGAAATCATTTGCATTTGAGTTGATAGGCGCTTTCATATTGGTAGGATTTCCCCATTTATTTTCGCCCATAACTTCAGTTTTAAATATATCTAACCCTCCCATACCTGGTAGACCGTTAGATGCATAATACAAGGTTCCGTTATCATGAATGTATGGAAACATTTCATCTCCCTCCGTATTAATTTCTGCACCCAAGTTGATTGGTTCTGACCATCCTTTAGAGCGAGAAATTAATCGAACATACCATAAATCTTTACCTCCAAAACCACCATCTAAATC